>NZ_JBJIEP010000011.1:0-147724 GCF_046557955.1 Shinella agrisoli
CGATCCTAAACGCCATCGCAAGAACAGACCCAGCCTTCAAACCATAACTCCACGGTTGCTTGACCCGAGGATCCACGCGGCATCCGCGGAAAGAAAGCAGGCGCGAAACCGCCGGATCACGCCGGCAGGCGGTAGTCCAGCAGGCGACCCTGGCGCATGTCGAAGAGCTTTCCCGTCTCGGCGAAATCCGGAGCCACCAGCGGCAGGATGGCCTTCGCCACCTCCGAGGGATGCTGCACCGTCGCCGGGTCCTCGCCGGGCATGGCCTGGGCGCGCATGGCTGTGCGGGTGGCGCCGGGATCGAGCGAGGTGATGCGCAGGGTCGTGCGCTGCGTCTCGCCGGCCCAGGTGCGGGCGAGCGCCTCGACGGCGGCCTTGGAGGCGGAGTAGGGGCCCCAGAAGGGCTTGCACTTGTGCGCGGCGCTGGACGAGAGGATGACGGCGCGGCCGGCGTCGGATTTCAGGAGCAGCGGCTCGACCGAGCGGATGAGCCGCCACGTCGCCGTGACGTTGATCGTCATGACCTTCTCGAACACCTTCGCCTCGACATGGCCGATCGGCGAGATCGTGCCCAGCACGCCGGCATTGGCCACGAGGATGTCGAGCTTGCCCCAGCGCTCGAAGATCGAGCCGCCGAGCCTGTCGATCGCCGCCATGTCGGCAAGGTCGAAGGGCACCAGCGTCGCGCTGCCGCCGGCCGCCTTGATCGCATCGTCCAGTTCCTCCAGCCCCCCGACGGTACGGGCGCAGGCGATGACATGCGCGCCGGCTTTCGCAAGTTCGAGGGCGGTGAAATAGCCGATCCCGCGCGACGCGCCGGTGACCAGCGCGATGCGGTCTTTCAGGTCGATGCTCATGCTTCTTTGTTTATCCGTTGCTTGCCAGAACCGAGACCTTCCGTCCCATCGTCTCGCCTTCCTTGTCAAGGAGGCGCGTCGGATAGTCGCCGGTGAAGTAATGGTCGGTGAACTGCGGACGGGCCGGGTTGCGGTCCTCGCCGCCGACGGCGCGGTAGAGCCCGTCGATGGACAGGAACTCCAGCGAATCCGCCCCGATATACTTCGCCATGGCCGTCACGTCGTTGTACTGGTTGGCGAGCAGCTTGTCCCGGTCCGGCGTGTCGATGCCGTAGAAGTCGGGGTAGAAGATCATGGGGCTGGCGACGCGAATATGCACCTCCTTGGCGCCCGCATCGCGGATCATCTGCACGATCTTCAGCGACGTCGTGCCGCGCACGATGGAATCGTCGACGAGGATGACGCGCTTGCCGTCGATCATCGCGCGGTTGGCCGAATGCTTCAGCTTCACGCCGAAGGCGCGGATCTGCTGCGTCGGCTCGATGAAGGTGCGCCCGACATAGTGGTTGCGGATGATGCCGTATTCGAAGGGGATGCCGCTCTCCTGCGCGTAACCGAGCGCGGCGGGCGTGCCGCCGTCCGGCACCGGCACGACGACGTCGCCCTCGACCGGATGCTCCCTGGCAAGGTTCATGCCCATGTTCTTGCGCGCCACATAGACGCTGCGGCCGCCGACGACCGAATCGGGGCGGGCGAAATAGACGTATTCGAACAGGCAGAGGCGCTCCGGCTGCGGATTGCCCGATTTCTTCGCCTCGATGGTGATCGAACCGTCCGGCTGGATCTCGCAGACGACGATCTCGCCGTTCTCGACGTCCCGGACGTATTTCGCGCCGATGATGTCGAGCGCGCAGGTCTCGGAAGCGAAGATCGGCTTGCCGTCGAGCTCGCCCATGACGAGCGGGCGGATGCCCGTGGGGTCGCGCGCGGCGATCAGCTTGGTGCGGGTGATGCCGAGCATCGAATAGCCGCCTTCCATCTGGCGGATGGCGTCGATGAAGCGGTCGGTGGTGGATGTGTAGCGCGAGCGGGCGATGAGGTGGAGGACGACTTCCGTGTCGGAGGTCGACTGACAGATCGCGCCGCCTGCGATGAGCTGCCGGCGCAGCGTCAGGCCGTTGGTGAAGTTGCCGTTGTGGGCGACGGCGATGCCGCCGACTTCCAGCTCCGCGAAGAGCGGCTGCACGTTGCGCAGCGCCACTTCGCCGGTCGTGGAATAACGCGTGTGGCCGACCGCGATATTGCCCGGGAGCTTGGCCAGCGTCGCGGGGTTCGTATAGTGGTCGCCGACGAGTCCCATGTGCTTTTCGGTATGGAACTGCTTGCCGTCGAAGGAGACGATGCCCGCCGCCTCCTGGCCGCGATGCTGGAGCGCGTGCAGGCCGAGCGCCGTCAGCGTGGCGGCTTCCGGATGGCCGAGGATGCCGAAGACGCCGCACTCCTCGTGAAGCGTGTCGCCGTCGAGATCGTCGTCGTGGCGGCCGGGGAACAGGAAATCGCTCATTGCTGCAAGCCTTCGTTCGGGCACGGGGTTCAGGGTCTTCGCCGCCTCGGCAAGGCCCATATGGGGTTCGCCGAAAGCATTTGCCACCGAGGCCCGGAAGCGTCAGTGGCTGTTGTCTTGATCCTACCAAAAAATCGGGTAGCCTGCCTTCGTCAATTCTCGCGAGCGGCGGCTCCCCCGATCACTTATCCGTTCGTGGCGGGCGTCTCTTCGGCCGGCGTCTGGCCGGTGCCGCCGGTGGCGGCATCCGGGTCTTCCGTGCCGTCTTCCCCTTCGACCGGCTTGCCGCGCAGGCGATCGAGGATCGTCGCGTCGGCATCTTCCGGCAGGAGCGCCACCAGGCGCGAGCCGAGATTGTCGAGGAGCGGCTTGGATTTGGCGGTGGTGACCCAGGACGGCTGCTGCTGCGGGGCGACGAGCCAGTTGAAGAACAGCATGGCGACGACGACGAGCAGGACGCCGCGGGCCGCGCCGAACAGGAAGCCGAGCGTGCGGTCCAGCGCGCCGATGCGGCTGTCGATGATGAAGTCGGCGATGCGCATGGTGATGAACGAGATCACGATGAGCGCGATCAGGAAGACGACGGCGGCCGAGCCCACCATCGCGACCGTGTCGCTCGTCGTATAGTCCTTCGCGTAAGGCAGGAGCACCGGATAGAGGAAGTAGGCGGCTGCCGCGGCGCCCACCCAGCTTGCGACGGAGAGCACTTCGCGCGAGAAGCCGCGCACCATCGCCAGCACGGCGGAGAACAGCGCGACGCCGATGACGATACCGTCGAGAATTGTGATGGGCATGTTCGTCCTACTCCAAACCCGAAATGTCGCCGGGCCCCGCATCGTGCGGGGCACATTAGCGGAAGGCATCCTCGCCGTCCCGGTTCGGCTCGCACAAGACCTGCGTTTCCCACAGGGCTTTGCGCTCGCCGGAGGGCGTCAGACGTCCTCGTCTTCCCGCTTCAGGGCGTTCTTCGATCCGGCAATGCGCGCCACCAGATCCGGCAGGCTGTCGATCTCGCTCCAGCGGCTCCCGCTGCCCTTGGGCAGATCGGCGGAGCCGGCGGGCAGCACGGCCTGCGAAAAACCCAGCTTTTCCGCCTCCTTGAGGCGCTGGGCGGTGTGCGCCACCGGGCGAATGGCGCCCGACAGGCTGACTTCGCCGAAATAGACGCAATCGGCCGGAAGGGCAAGACCGGCGAGCGAGGAAACCAGCGCCGAGGCAACGGCAAGGTCGGCGGCCGGCTCCGAGATGCGGTAGCCGCCCGCCACGTTGAGGTAGACGTCGTGCTGCCCGAGCCGCACGCCGCAATGGGCCTCCAGCACCGCGAGGATCATCGACAGCCGCGCCGAATCCCAGCCGACGACGGCGCGGCGCGGCGTGCCGAGCGAGGTGGGCGCGACGAGCGCCTGCACCTCGACCAGCACCGGGCGCGTGCCCTCCATGCCGGCGAAGACGGCGGCGCCCGGCGCCTTCGCGTTGCGCTCGCCGAGGAAGAGCTCGGACGGGTTGGAGACCTCGCGCAGCCCCTTGTCGGACATCTCGAAGACGCCGATCTCGTCCGTCGGCCCGAAGCGGTTCTTGACGGTGCGCAGGATGCGGTAGTGGTGGCCGCGGTCGCCCTCGAAATAAAGGACGGCGTCGACCATGTGCTCGACGACGCGCGGGCCGGCGATCTGGCCCTCCTTGGTGACATGGCCGACGAGCACCATGGCGGCCCCGGTCTGCTTGGCGAAGCGGATCATCGCCTGGACGCCGGTGCGCACCTGCGTCACCGTGCCGGGCGCGGCCTCGGCCGTGTCGCTCCACAGCGTCTGGATCGAATCGATGATGACGAGATCCGGCCGGCGGCCTTCGCCGACGGTCGCCAGGATGTCCTCGACATTGGTCTCGGCGGCGAGCAGCACGTCGGTCTCGGCCGCCTGGAGGCGCTGCGCGCGCAGGCGCACCTGCGCCACCGCCTCCTCGCCCGAGACGTAGACGATGCGGTGGCCTCGGCGGGAGAGGGCGGCGGCGGACTGCATGAGGAGCGTCGACTTGCCGATGCCGGGGTCGCCGCCGATCAGCACGGCCGAGCCGCGCACGAAGCCGCCCCCCGTCGCCCGGTCGAGCTCGGCGATGTCGGTATGGATGCGCGGGGCCTCCTCCGTCTCGCCGGAAAGGGTGGTCAGCGCGACGGGACGGCCCTTCTTCGGCACCCTGCCGGGGCCGGCGCCGATGCCGCCCATCGGGTCCTCCTCGACGACGGTGTTCCATTCGCCGCAGCCCTCGCATTTCCCGACCCAGCGGGAATGCACGGTGCCGCAGTTCTGGCAGACGAATTGGGTGCGGGCTTTCGCCATCGGGTCTCGCTTTCCGGAATCACTCCGGAAGCCATTAGCACAAAACGGGAACGTGTCCTATTTTTTCGCCGCCTCGTAGCGCCGCTCGTACCGGCGGCCGAGGCTGGTGAGGAGCTCGTAGTCGATGGTGCCGCCCGCGCGCGCGACGTCCTCGATCGGCATGTTGCGGCCGAACAGCTCGATGAAGTCGCCGGCGCGCACGCTGCCGGGCGGCAGGTCGGTGACGTCGAAATGGGTGAGGTCCATGGTGACGCGGCCGATCAGCGGCACGGCGCGGCCGTGCAGCATGCCGCTCGCGCCGGCAAGGCCGGCCTTGCGCAGCGGCACGCCGGAGCCGGAGAGGCTGCGCATATAGCCGTCCGCATAGCCGATGGCCGCGACGGCGATGCGCGTGTCGCGGGCAAGCACCGTGGCGCCGTAGCTCACGCTCTCGCCGGCCTTCGCCTCGCGCACCTGGAGGATGCGCGCCTCGGCCGTGACCACCGGTTTCATCGGGTTCGGCATGTCGCTGACCGCGCTGCCGCCGTAGAGCGCGATGCCGGGGCGGGTGAGGGTGAAGTGATAGTCCTCGCCCAGGAAGATGCCGGCCGAATTGGCGAGCGTCGCGTCGATGTCGTCGAAGGCCTGGACGACGCTGCGGAAGCGCTGGAGCTGCTGGCGGTTGAGCGCATGGCCCGGATCGTCCGCGCAGGCGAGGTGGCTGAGCAGCATGATCGGCGAGAAGCTCGCCGGCCGGGCCGCATCGCTCGCCAGCGCCAGCGCGTCCTCGACCCTGAGCCCGAGCCGGCTCATGCCCGTATCGACATGCAGCACGCAGGGCAGGTCGCCGCTGTCGGAGACGGCCGACATGAAGACGACGAGCTGCTCTTCCGAGACGATGACCGGCACGAGGTCGAATTCGAAGAACAGCCGCTCGGACCCGGCCCACATGCCCGAGAGCACGTAGATGCGGGCGTCCGGCAGCACGGCGCGCAGCGCCGCGCCCTCCGCCGGCGTGGCGACGAAGAAGTCGCGCGCACCCGCGTGACGAAGGGTCCTGGCGGCGGGCTCGAGCCCGATGCCGTAGGCGTCGGCCTTCAGCACCGCCGCCGTGCGGGCCGCGCCCGAGCGCCGCGCCATGGCGCGCCAGTTGTCGGCGAGCGCGGAAAGGTCGATCGTCAGGCGGGCATGGTCCTCGCCGGCGACGGGAAGGGTGGGGCGGGCGTGCGTCTGGTGCGTGCTCATGGCCTTGAATACAGCCTGTTGACCATGGCGGCAATATGCCCGCCGGCCGCATTGCCGCCGCGCGGGGCCGCCTCTATGGTGCGGCCCAAAAAAGGGAAAGAAGCATGTGGCGCGGGATAGGAGCGACCTTCGGGGCGGTGGCATTCGTTCTGGCCTGCCGGGCGCCGGCCGCCGCGCAGGACGCGCCGACGGACGCCGAGATGCGCGAGGCGCATGCGGTGCTGCTCGGCCTTGCGCAGGACGGCGCCGAGCCGGTGCGCGACAAGGGCGCGGACATCTACTATTCGGTCGTCGACAATCCCGATGCGCCGCGGCTGGTGACGCGGCTCGAGGTTTCCGGCGCGCCCTGCCGCGCCCGCACCACCGCCGCCCTGCAATTCCCGGACGAATGGGCGGCGCTGACGCTGACCCTCGTGGATCTCGGCCGCATCACCGCCGTCGCCGCCTATGCCTCGGTCGACGACATGATCGCGGAAGCCAACCCCGTCCCCTTCGATGCGCCCGAGGCGGAGCAGATCGTGCTGACGGGCAAGGGACTCTACTGTTCGAGCCGCATGTCGCTCTCCGGCAAGGACGATGCAACGGACGACACCTGCTCCGACCGGCTCGACCTGCCGATGGCGGACGCGGAGCAGAAGGCGCGCGGCCGGCGCGCCCTCGCCATCGTGGCGAAGTTCTGCAAGGCGCCGGCCTTTAACGTTAAAGAGAAGTGAGGCACGATCTTTTCCCCGTCATGGTCGGGTCAGGCCGACCATGACGGGGGAGAGGCGAGTGGCTTGCCGCCGGCCCGGCCCGGTCCAGCCTCAATGCTCGTACTGGCTGAACGACGGGTCGGCGAGGTCCGTGAAGCGGGTGTATTCGGACTGGAAGGCGAGCTTGACCGTGCCGGTCGGCCCGTGGCGCTGCTTGGCGATGATCACGTCCGCCGTGCCCTTCACCTTCTCGAACTGCATCTTCCATTCTTCGTACTTCGGGTCGAACTCGTCGCGCGGCTCGAGGTTCTTCACGTAATATTCCTCGCGGAACACGAAGAGCACCACGTCGGCGTCCTGCTCAATGGAGCCCGATTCGCGAAGGTCGGAGAGCTGCGGGCGCTTGTCCTCACGGCTTTCGACCTGGCGCGAGAGCTGGGAGAGCGCGATGATCGGCACGTTCAGCTCCTTGCCGAGCGCCTTCAGGCCCGTGGTGATCTGGGTGATCTCCTGCACGCGGTTGTCGCTCGACTTGCCCGAGCCGGTCATCAGCTGGATATAGTCCACCACCAGGCAATCGAGGCCGCGCTGGCGCTTGAGGCGCCGCGCGCGGGCGGAAAGCTGGGCGATGGAGATGCCGCCGGTCTGGTCGATATAGAGCGGCACCTTCTGCATCATCTGCGAGCAGGCGACGAGTTTTTCGAAATCGGCCTCGGAGATGTCGCCGCGGCGGATCTTCGAGGAGGAGACTTCCGTCTGCTCGGAGATGATGCGGGTGGCGAGCTGCTCGGAGGACATTTCGAGCGAGTAGAAGCCGACGACGCCGCCGTTCTTGGCCTTGAACGAGCCGTCCGCCTGCACCTCCGGCTCGTAGGCGGCGGCGATGTTGTAGGCGATGTTGGTGGCGAGCGAGGTCTTGCCCATGCCGGGGCGTCCGGCGAGCACGATCAGGTCCGAGCGCTGCAGGCCGCCCATGCGCGCGTCGAGCGAGTGGATGCCGGTGGAGATGCCCGACAGCGAGCCGTCGCGCTCGAAGGCCGCGCCCGCCATGTCGATCGCCTGGGCGACCGCATCGTTGAACGACTGGAAGCCGCCGTCGTAGCGGCCGGTCTCGGCCAGCTCGAACAGGCGCCGTTCGGCATCCTCGATCTGGCTCTGCGGCGGCATGTCGAGCGGCGCGTCATAGGCGATGTTGACCATGTCCTCGCCGATGGTGATCAGCGAGCGGCGCAGCGCCAGGTCGTAGATCGCGCGGCCGTAGTCCTCCGCGTTGATGATCGTCACGGCTTCCGCGGCAAGGCGCGCGAGGTATTGCGGTATGGTCAGGTCGCCGACCTTGCCGTCCGCCGGCAGATGCGTCTTGAGCGTGATGGTCGTGGCGATCTTGCCCATGCGGATCGTGTCGCCGGCAAGCTCGTAGATCTTGCGGTGCAGCGGCTCGTAGAAATGGATCGGCTTCAGGAAATCCGAGACGCGGTAATAGGCGTCGTTGTTGACCAGAATGGCGCCCAGCAGCGCCTGCTCCGCTTCGACGTTGTTCGGCGCCTCGCGGTGATGCGGCTCCGTCGTGTCGCGATCAGCCTGGTTCAGCTTGCGCACGGCATCGTTCATCGTCCCGAATCTCCCCGTCCTGTTTCCTGAAGCCCGGTGGTTTCGGACCTTTCAGGCCAAGGGTCAAGCGCTTCCGACTCGGCCCGTCCTTTAGGCCCGGTGTTAGACTTTTCCACAGGCGGCCGGGACACGGCAAGCCCGGATTCCGCCGGGCCCGCCGTCTTTGGATTGACTCGAGCGCCGAATCTCAGAGCGAGGCTTCCTGCGGGAACTGCCGCGCCCCGCGCCGCTCGCCCTTGGGGTTGCCCTCGTGCGAACGCAGACAATCCTCGCCGTGCCCGATATAGTCGCGGGTCAGCGGCACCGCCTCCTGGTCGTGCACGAGCTGGAGCTGGAAGACGACGAGGTTCTGCCAGCGGAAGGCGCTTTCGGATGCGGCGAGGTAGAACTCCCAGATGCGGCAGAACTTTTCGTCGTAGAGGGCCTTGGCCTCCTCGCGCCGCGCCATGAAGCGCTCGCGCCAGTGGCGCAGCGTCTCGGCATAGTGCAGGCGCAGGATCTCCACGTCCGTGACGGCAAGGCCGCTCTTTTCCACCGCCTGCATCACCTCGGAAAGGGCGGGGATGTAGCCGCCGGGGAAGATGTACTTCTCGATGAACGGATTGTTGGCGGACGGCCGGTCCGTGCGGCCGATCGTGTGCAGCAGCATCACGCCGTCCCGCTTGAGGAGCGATGCGCTCTTTTTGAAGAAGGTGAGGTAGTTCGGCCGGCCGACATGCTCGAACATGCCGACGGAGACGATGCGGTCGAAGGGGCCTTCCGTGTTGCGGTAGTCCTGCAGCAGGAACTTCACCTCGTCGGAGAGGCCGGCCTCGCTCGCCCGCCTGACGGAAAGCGCGTGCTGCTCGTCGGAGAGCGTGACGCCCGTCACCTTGGCGCCCAGCTGGCGGGCGAGGTAGAGCGCCATGCCGCCCCAGCCGCTGCCGATGTCGAGCACGCTCTGGCCCGGCCGGTTGATGTTGAGCTTGGCGGCGATGTGGCGCTTCTTGGCGAGCTGCGCGTCGTCGAGCGACTGGTCCGGCCGCTCGAAATAGGCACAGGAATATTGCCGGTCCTGGTCGAGGAAGAGGTCGTAGAGCGCGCCGGTCAGGTCGTAGTGGTGCTGCACGTTCTTGCGCGAGCGCACGATGCTGTTCTTCTCACGCGCCCAGCGAAAGAGGTAGCGCAACCGTTCGAGGAGGCGGTTCCAGGCGGTGTCGTAATACTTGAAGTCGGGATTGCCGGTGAAGACAGCCTTGAGCAGGCCGTACATGTCGCCTTCGACGATGTCTATGTCCCCGGTGCCGTAGTGGTGGCCGAGATAGTAGGCGGGGTCGATGGCAAGGCCCCAGAGGGCCTTCTTCGTGTTGATGCGCAGATGGATGGGGTTGCCGGTGCCGTCGCCGAAGGTCTGGCTGGCGCCGTCGGGATAGGTAACCGTCAGATTTCCGGTCTCGATGAGGCGGGAAACGAGAGCCTGTACAATGAATTTCATTCGCTAAACTCCGTCACGCTTAAAAATCTGGCGGAACGGGTCTGGTCGGAAACCGGCCTGGGAAGCGGCCCGACCGCCAATCCAGTCTAACGAGGTATAAATATTGACGTAAGGAAACGGATTTCAAGCCGTGTTTTCTGGCCGTCGAAAAGCGAACGGGCCGGCAGGGCCGGCCCGTCGGATCGCACAACCGAAGAGCAGAGCCGGCATCGCCGGCTCGGTTTGACGGTCTCAGGCTTCCTCGTCTTCGCGGTCTGCTTCCGGATCGAAGAAGTCTTCCGGCTTCAGGGCGTCTTCGTCGACGCCGTAGATGGCGTCGGCGGAGGTCAGGCTTTCGCCCTTGGCCTGGCGCTCGGCTTCGTCGGCGGAGCGGGCGACGTTCAGCTCGATCGAGATCTCGACTTCCGAATGCAGGTGCAGGACGACCTTGTGCAGGCCGATCGCCTTGATCGGGGTGTTGAGCTCGACCTGGTTGCGGCCGATGTTGAAGCCTTCGGCGGCAAGCACTTCGATGATGTCGCGGGCGGCGACCGAACCGTAGAGCTGGCCGGTTTCGCCGGCCGAGCGCACGACGACGAAGGACTTGCCGTCGAGCTGCTCGGCGACCTTCTGGGCTTCCGACTTGCGCTCGAGGTTGCGCGCTTCCAGCGTCGCGCGCTCGGCTTCGAAGCGCTTCTTGTTGGCTTCGTTGGCGCGCAGGGCCTTGCCGAGCGGCAGGAGGTAGTTGCGGGCAAAGCCGTCGCGGACCTTTACCGTCTCGCCCATCTGGCCGAGCTTGGCGATGCGTTCGAGGAGAATGACTTCCATGTTCGGGTTTCCTTTCTTTAAGTTCCGTCGTTCTGGTCGTTCTTCTCGGCCGGGCCGGCGGGCGTCAGCGCGATGGTGCGCCTTGTGTCCATCAGGCCGAGGACGAGGATGGCGAAGATCGGTATCGTGAAGAGCAATACCGAAAGATAGGCGAGCCACAGCGCAAAGAGCCGCCAGGGCTTGCCGCGCGTCCTGAAATGCAGGCTCGCGAAGCCGGCGAGCACGAAGCCGGCCCCGAAGGTGCCGCAGACGAGCGCGCCGATGATCGCCGGCACGCCGCCGAGGAAGGCGAGGACGAGGCCGGCGAGGAAGAGGAAGATGGCGTTGCGGTGCATGCGCAGCGTGGACGGCATGTCCTCGCGCGGGCGCAGGCCCTTGCCCGAGACGCGCACGATGAAGGTGGCGATGTAATAGGCCGCGAACAGCAGGAACACCCAGAGCGCGCCCTGCACGAGCGGCAGGGCCAGCGCGAAGACGGACTTGAGCTGCGCGACCGCGGCGGCGTCCGGGTTGTAGAGCGGCTCCTGCGCCTTCAGCGTCTCGATGACGATGTCGACGAGCTTGGCGGCCATGGCATCGTCGTAGCCGACGATCGCCCCGACGGCGATCATGCCGAGCGTCACCATGACGGCAAGGTGCGCGAGGATGTTGGACAGCGGATACCAGGCGAGCGCGCCCTCCGGCCCGCCGAGCTCGGAGGCGGGGCGGGCGAGGTTGGCGAGATGGCTCAGCCAGCCGGCCGGGACCAGCGTGATGATGACGATCAGCAGCGCGAAATGCGAGGAGACCAGCATGGAAGCCGTGACGCCGGCGGCAACGATCGCGATCAGCGCGCTCATGTTGCCCCAGCCGAGGCCGGCGATCAGGATGGGAAGGGCGGACGCGGCGTAGAGCACGATCGCAAGCGACGACTGCGCGTTCGCGCTCAGCGAGAGAGCGGCGGCGGTCACACCGGCGATCAGGCCGGTCGCAATCGAGGTCGGCGTCAGGTTCTTCACGGTTCGCTGTCCTGTCCGGTCAGACAGTTAGAGGAGTTTCCTGACAAACCTGTTCAGGATCGTCTCCCCAACATGGGATTTTGGCCCAGATGCCCCGGATGTGAGGGCGCAAGGCCGGCGGTTCCGATCCGCGCCCATCGCGGAAGGGAAAGGGAAGGCGGCGCGGGCCGTCTTCCCTTGAAGTCAGGTGCCTCGGCCCGACGTCGAGCGAGGCCGCAGAGCGAGCGTCCTTACGCTACGACGTAAGGCAGCAGGCCGAGGAAGCGGGCGCGCTTGATCGCCTTGGCGAGCTCGCGCTGCTTCTTCTGGGAAACGGCCGTGATGCGGGACGGGACGATCTTGCCGCGCTCGGAGATGTAACGCGACAGAAGACGGACGTCCTTGTAGTCGATCTTCGGGGCGTTCGCGCCCGAGAAGGGGCAGGTCTTGCGGCGGCGGTGGAACGGACGGCGTGCCGGAGCGGAAGAAATATCAGCCATTGTCTTAGTCTCCTTCTGCTTCGATTACGCGCGGTCTTCGCGGGCCGGGCGGTCGCCACGCGGCGGACGGTCGCCATCGCGGCGCGGGCCGCGGTCGCCGAAGTCGCGGCGCGGGCCGCGGTCGTCGCCGTCACGGCGCGGACGGTCGTCGCGGTCGCGCTTCTGCATCATCGCGGACGGGCCTTCCTCGTGGGCTTCGACGGCGATGGTCATGTAGCGAAGGACGTCTTCGTTGATGCGCATCTGGCGCTCCATCTCGTGGATGGCAGCGGCCGGAGCGTCGATGTCCATCAGCGCGTAATGCGCCTTGCGGTTCTTCTTGATGCGGTAGGTCAGGGACTTGAGGCCCCAGTTCTCGACCCGGCCGACCTTGCCGCCGTGTGCTTCGATCACGCCCTTATACTGTTCGACGAGAGCGTCGACCTGCTGGGCGGACACGTCCTGGCGGGCCAGGAATACATGTTCGTAGAGAGCCATGTGGCTTTGCCTTTCTTGCGTTTGATCCTACACCCGAAACCGGCGCCAAGCCTCAACGACAGTTCTCAAGGGCGGCAAGCCCGAAGCAAGAAAAGCGTTAATCCAGACGGTCGAGAGCGGAGACACGGGAGGCTGGAGCCCTTGGCCCCAAACGGCCGATCGCAAGGATCGCCGGCCCTCCGTTCAGCCACCAGCCGGTCGACCGGGTGTTTTGAACAGCGCGCTTATACGGGTTTTTCGCGCGAACGCAAGGCCTGCGGCGCAAAAGGCGGTGTCTCGTTCTAAAACGGGGCGGGAACCAAATTGCCGATGGTGCGTTGTTCCGTCCGATACAACCAGATGGAGTGACCGACATGCAGGACCCCAACCTTGTCAATCGTCCCCCGGAAGACCATACGACGCGTCCGGTGGAAGACCGCGGCCCGACCGTCGTCAATCAGAGCAGCGGCGGCACGGGCGGCTGGGCCGTCGCCGTTATCCTCGCCGTGCTCGTCGCGGTGGGCATCTTCTATTTCGTCGGCAGCGGAACGCCGGGTGACGGCGTCGATCCGAACGCCAACACCTCGGCGATCGGCACGCAGGACAATGCCCCGGCCGGCGGCACGGCCACCGATGGCCAGTCGGGCGCTCAGCCTGACGGGGCGGCAGGCACCCAGCCGCTGGAAAGCCAGCCGGGCGAGGGCGGCGGCGCCACCACGACCAACCCGTAACGTCACCCGCATGCAAGCGTAGGAAAACCCGCCGGAAACGGCGGGTTTTCTTTTTAGGGACGAAGCTGGAGGCGAAGGCAGCGCGCCTACATCGGCGCCGGATAGAGGCGGTGGATGCGGCGGATGCCGTTCATCACGTCGGTCGAAAGTTCGAGATCCTTCGCCGCGATATCCGTCTTCAACTGCTCCATCGACGTCGCGCCGATGATGACCGAGGCCATGAAGGGGCGGGTCAGGCAGAAGGCGAGGGCCATCTGGGCGGGGTCGAGCCCGTGTTCCTTCGCAAGTTCCACATAGGCGCGCACCGCCGGCTCCTGCAGCGGCTGGTAGCGTCCGCCGAGGTCGCCGTTCTTCGTCAGGCGCGAGCCCTCCGGCCGGGCGCCGTCGAGATACTTGCCGGTGAGGAGCCCGGCGGCGAGCGGCGAATAGGCGAGGAGGCCGACATCCTCGTGATGCGACAGCTCCGCCAGGTCGAGGTCGAAGGTGCGGTAGAGCAGGTTGTACTCGTTCTGGATCGAGGCGACGCGCGGCAGGCCCCTTTCCCCGGCGAGCTTCAGGAGCTGCATCGTGCCCCAGGCCGTATCGTTGGAAAGGCCGAGCGCCCGCACCTTGCCGGCCTTGACGAGCTCGCCGGCGGTCTCGAGGATTTCGAGGAGCTCGGCCGCCACCTTCTGCCGGTCCTGCTTCGAGGGATCGTAGCTCCAGGCATTGCGGAAATGGTAGTGGCCGCGGTTCGGCCAATGCAGCTGGTAGAGGTCGAGATAGTCGGTCTTCAGGCGCGAGAGGCTGTCGTCGATCGCCGAGAGGATGCCGGCACGGCTCATCGGCGCGCCGCCGCGGATATAGGGACGGCCGGGACCGGCGACCTTGGAGGCGAGCACCACCCTGTCGCGGTTGCCGCGCGCCTTCATCCAGTTGCCGATGAAGCGCTCGGTATCGCCGTAGGTCTCGGGCGAAAGGGGCGTCGTCGGGTAGAGTTCGGCCGTATCGATGAAGTTCACGCCCTGGGAAAAGGCATAGTCGAGCTGGTCGTGGGCTTCCTGCTCGCTGTTCTGCGAACCCCAGGTCATCGTGCCGAGGCAGATCTCCGACACGCGGATGCCGGTCCGGCCGAGCGGATTGTATTTCATGGGTGGGAGAATCCTGTTTGTGGAACGGCGCGAATGTAGGCCGGTGGCCGCGAAGTGCAAGACGCAAGCGTCGATTCCCTGTGCGAAGCCCCGGAAATGCCGGCCCGGGAGCGGCACGGGGCGGCCTCACGCCTTGACTTGCGGGGCCGGAATGTGAATGGAAGGGAAAACATAAGACGGGAGAAACCCCTATGAGCGTAGCATTCACCTTCCCCGGCCAGGGCAGCCAGGCCGTCGGCATGGGCAAGGACCTCGCGGAAGCCTTTCCGGAGGCGCGCGCCGTTTTCGCGGAGGTCGACGAGGCGCTCGGCCAGAAGCTGTCCGCCGTCATGTTCGACGGGCCGGAGGAGACGCTGACGCTGACGGCGAACGCCCAGCCGGCGCTGATGGCCGTCTCGATCGCCGTCATGCGCGTCCTGGAAGCGCGCGGCTTTTCGCTGAAGGATCAGGTCTCCTACGTCGCCGGCCACTCGCTCGGCGAATATTCCGCGCTCTGTGCCGCCGGCGCCTTCTCGCTGGCCGACACGGCGCGGCTCCTGCGCATCCGCGGCAATGCCATGCAGTCGGCCGTCCCGGTCGGCGAGGGCGCCATGGCCGCCATCATCGGCCTCGAGCACGCCGACGTGGACGCCATCTGCCGGCAGGCCTCCGCCGGCGGCACCTGCCAGATCGCCAACGACAACGGCGGCGGCCAGCTCGTCATCTCCGGCTCCAAGCCGGCCGTGGAGGTCGCCGCCCGGCTCGCGACGGAAAAGGGCGCCAAGCGCGCGCTGATGCTCTCCGTCTCCGCCCCCTTCCATTCCGCCCTGATGGGCCCGGCCGCCGACGCCATGCGCGAGGCGCTGGCCGGCGTCGCGGTGAAGGCCCCGGTCGTGCCGGTCGTCGCCAATGTGCGCGCCGCCCCGGTCAGCGACCCGCAGGAGATCGTGCGCCTGCTCGTCGAGCAGGTCACCGGCCAGGTGCGCTGGCGCGAGACGGTGGAATGGTTCGCCGTAAACGGCGTCGCCACCCTCTACGAAGTCGGCTCCGGCAAGGTGCTGACCGGCCTTGCGCGCCGCATCGACAAGTCCGTCACCGGCATCGCGGTGAATACGCCGGCCGATATCGACAGCGCGCTTTCCGCGCTGATCTGAGGGGCGAATTGGGAGTGGCGAATAGCGAATAGCGAATAGAAAAGCTACGCTCTCGCTCTTCCCCTGTTCGCCACTCCCCATTCGCTATTCGCTCCAACGAGAGGAACCAACCCATGTTTGACCTTTCCGGCCGCAAGGCCCTCGTCACCGGCGCGTCCGGCGGCATCGGCGAGGAGATCGCCCGCATCCTCCATGCCCAGGGCGCCGTCGTCGGCCTGCACGGCACGCGCGTCGAGAAGCTCGAAGCGCTGGCCGGCGACCTCGGCGAGCGCGTCCACATCTTCCCGGCGAACCTCTCCGACCGCGCCGAGGTGAAGGCGCTCGGCGAGAAGGCGGAGGCCGAGCTCGGCGGCGTCGACATCCTCGTCAACAATGCCGGCATCACCAGGGACGGCCTCTTCGTGCGCATGAGCGACGAGGACTGGGACGCCGTGCTCGAAGTGAACCTGACGGCCGTCTTCCGCCTGACGCGCGAGCTCACCCATCCGATGATGCGCCGCCGCTACGGCCGCATCATCAACATCACCTCCGTCGTCGGCGTCACCGGCAATCCGGGCCAGGCGAACTACTGCGCCTCCAAGGCCGGCATGATCGGCTTCACCAAGTCGCTGGCGCAGGAGATCGCGACCCGCAACGTGACGGTCAACTGCGTGGCGCCCGGCTTCATCGAAAGCGCCATGACCGGCAAGCTGAACGACAAGCAGAAGGAAGCGATCATGGGCGCCATCCCCATGAAGCGCATGGGCACCGGCGCGGAAGTCGCTTCCGCCGTCGCCTATCTCGCCTCGTCGGAAGCCGGCTACATGACGGGCCAGACGCTGCATGTGAACGGCGGCATGGCGATGATCTGAACGATGATCCGGACACGGCCCAAGCGCCCGGCGAAACAGCATAAATTGCATGTTGACCGCTGGCGCGCCGGCCATTTTCGGACTTTGCGGCAGGCATAAACCGTGTTAATCGGGCCATGACTGCCAGCAGTCGACCGGCAAATGCCTGAGCGATCAGGCGATACGGGAACAGTATCGTCGATGCCGCATTGCCGGTTGAAGGGATTGCCGGGTGTGTTCTTGAGGCACATCGGGCGTGTCGAGTGTCCGGTGCCGTGACAGGCGCCGATCAAAAACGAAGGTCGAGGAATCCGACATGAGCGATATCGCAGAACGCGTAAAGAAAATTGTCATTGATCATCTGGGCGTTGACGCCGAAAAGGTCAGCGAAGGCGCAAGCTTCATCGATGATCTTGGCGCGGACTCGCTCGACACCGTCGAACTGGTCATGGCGTTCGAAGAGGAATTCGGCGTCGAGATCCCGGACGATGCCGCCGACTCGATCCTGACGGTCGGCGACGCCGTCAAGTTCATCGAGAAGGCTCAGGCCTGACCTGAACCGACTTGCCGGCGGGCCGCTTTCCAGGCGGCCCGTCCCGGTCTCCGTCCGGGAGGCCGCACCTCTCTACGAGGCAACGAATACGAAAAAAAGGGTGGATCACGGACGATGAGGCGTGTCGTTATCACGGGTACCGGCATGGTATCCCCGCTGGGCTGTGGTACCGAAGTGACCTGGAGCCGGCTTCTGGAAGGCCGCAGCGGCGCCGCCAGGGTAACCGCCTTCGAGGTCGAGGACCTTCCCGCCAAGATCGCCTGTTCCATCCCGCTCGGCGACGGCTCCGACGGCACCTACAATCCCGACCAATGGATGGAGCCCAAGGAGCAGCGCAAGGTCGACCCCTTCATCACCTACGCCGTGGCCGCCGCCGACATGGCGCTCGACGATGCCGGCTGGCATCCGGCGACCGACGAGGACCAGGTCGCGACCGGCGTGCTCATCGGTTCGGGCATCGGCGGCCTCGAAGGCATCGTCGAGGCGGGCTACACGCTGCGCGACAAGGGGCCGCGCCGCATTTCGCCCTTCTTCATCCCCGGCCGCCTGATCAACCTCGCCTCCGGCCAGGTCTCCATCAAGCACAAGCTGCGCGGCCCCAACCATTCCGTCGTCACGGCCTGCTCGACCGGCGCGCATGCGATCGGCGACGCGAGCCGCCTGATCGCGCTCGGCGATGCCGACGTCATGGTGGCGGGCGGGGCCGAATCCCCGATCTGCCGCATCGCGCTGGCCGGCTTTGCCGCCTGCAAGGCGCTGTCGACCGCGCGCAACGACGATCCGGCCGCCGCATCCCGCCCCTATGACCGCGACCGCGACGGCTTCGTGATGGGCGAGGGCGCCGGAGTCGTCGTCCTGGAGGAGCTGGAGCACGCCAAGGCGCGCGGGGCGAAGATCTATGCCGAAGTGGTCGGCTACGGCCTTTCCGGCGATGCCTTCCACATCACCGCGCCGTCCGAGGATGGCGAGGGCGCCTTCCGCTGCATGACGATGGCGCTGAAGCGCGCCGGCATCTCGCCGGGCGAGATCGACTATATCAACGCGCACGGCACCTCCACCATGGCCGACACGATCGAGCTTGGTGCCGTCGAGCGCCTTGTCGGCAATTCCGCCTCCCGCATCTCCATGTCGTCCACCAAGTCGGCGATCGGCCACCTGCTCGGCGCGGCCGGCGCGGTCGAGGCGATCTTCACGGCGCTGGCGATCCGTGACAATATCGCGCCGCCGACGCTGAACCTCGACAATCCCGACGTGGAGACGGCGATCGACCTGGTGCCGCACAAGGCCCGCGAGCGCGAGATCAACGTGGCGCTGTCCAATTCGTTCGGCTTCGGCGGGACGAACGCGTCGCTCGTGCTCAAGCGATACGCCTGACCCCGCATCGCCGGCGAGTCTCCTCATCCGGCATTCGGTGTCGACTAACTGGGCGGGACATCCCCGCTTTTGCCGTATTGCTCTGCTGAACACGTCGGGCAATACCCGAACCATGAGGACAGTCCGTGAGCGACACGAACGATTCCGGCGAGACGCCGTTTGGCCGCGAGGCATCCGGCCAGCCGCGCATCATCCCCAAGTCCGCCAAGGAGGCCCTGCGTCCCGAGCAGGTGCCCGAGCCGCCGAGCCGCCGCCGCTCGCGCAAGGCGCGCAGCCAGATCGTCATCTTCCTGAACTTCGTGATGACCGTCATCGTCTTCGCGACGATCATCGGCGTCGGCGTCTTCTACTACGGCGTGAAGAGCTACGAGGAGCCGGGGCCGCTGACCGCCAACACGAACTTCATCGTCCGCAACGGCGCCGGCACGAACGAGATCGCCGCCAACCTGGAGCGCAACAACATCATCACCGACAGCCGCGTCTTCCGCGTGCTCTCGCGCGTCTATCTCGACGGCGAGACGCTGAAGGCCGGCGAGTACGAGATCAAGGCCGGCGCCTCCATGCGCGAGATCATGGAACTGCTGAAATCCGGCAAGTCGATCCTCTACAGCGTCTCCGTGCCGGAGGGCCTGACGGTCAAGCAGGTGTTCAAGCGCCTTGCCGACGACCCGGTGCTCGAAGGCGACCTTCCGGCCGAGCTTCCGGCCGAGGGCACGCTGATGCCCGACACCTACAAGTTCTCGCGCGGCACCAAGCGCGCCGACATCCTCCAGCAGATGCTGACGGCGCAGAAGAACCTGGTCGACCAGATCTGGGAACGGCGCGACGACAACCTGCCGATCGCCACGCGCGAGGAGTTCGTGACGCTCGCCTCGATCGTCGAGAAGGAGACGGGCCGGGCGGACGAGCGGCCGCGCGTCGCCTCGGTCTTCCTCAACCGGCTTGAGAAGGGCATGCGCCTGCAGTCCGACCCGACGATCATCTACGGTATCTTCGGCGGCGAGGGCAAACCGGCCGATCGCCCGATCTTCCAGTCGGACCTCGAAAAGCAGACGCCCTTCAACACCTATATCATCAAGGGCCTGCCGCCGACGCCGATCGCCAATCCCGGCCGGGCGGCGCTCGAGGCGGTGGCAAACCCGTCCCGCACGCCCGACCTCTACTTCGTCGCCGACGGCACCGGCGGCCACGTCTTCGCCGAGACGCTGGAGGAGCACAACCAGAACGTCCGCCGGTGGCGCAAGCTCGAAGCGGAGAAGGCCGCGGAGGCCGCCAAGGAGGCGGAAGCCACCAGCGCCCAGTAGCGCCCTGCAATCCGCAAGCGGCCCCGGCGTCCTCGTCCGGGGCCGTTTCGTTCGGGCCCCGTAACCTTTGATGTGGATCGCCGCCCGTTCCGCACGCTTGCCCGTTTCCAACCCCGTGAAACTGTTCCACTTTGAAAAAACGGTGTCGCGCATGCCGCGCACACCCGGCCGGCCCGCCTGCGGCATGGCGAGGCGGGGCGCCATTGGAGGCTGACATGACATTGCAATCGATGACCGGCTTTGCGCGGGTCGAGGGGACCAGCGGGCGCACCCGCTGGGCGTGGGAACTGCGCTCGGTCAACGGCAAGGGCCTCGACCTGCGCCTGCGCCTGCCGCCCGGCTTCGAGGCGCTGGAGACGGACGTGCGGCGGCTCGCGGGCGAGGCCTTCTCCCGCGGCAACCTCCAGGTCGGCCTTGCCGTCAGCGTCAGCGAGCCGCAGGTCGAGGCCGTGGTGAACCAGGGCGCGCTCGCGGCCGTGCTGGCGCTGCGCGACCAGCTTGCCGGCATCGTCGATCCCGCGCCCCTCAAGCTCGATACGCTGCTTTCCGTGCGCGGCGTCGTCGACTTCCGCGAGGCGGAGGAGAGCGAAGCGGAGCGCGCCGCCCGCGACGGCGACATCCGGCAGGGTTTCGCCGAGGCGATCCGCTGTCTCGCCGACATGCGCCGCAAGGAGGGGACCGCGCTCGCCGAGGTCCTGCTCGGCCAGGTCGCGCGCATCGAGGCGCTGACCGAGGCCGTCGAAGCCGATCCCTCGCGCAGCGTCGCGGCGATCGCCGAGCGGCTTGCCGCGCAGGTCGCGATGCTCATGCAGGGCGGCACCGCGCTCGACCGTGACCGGCTGCATCAGGAAGCCGCGCTGCTCGCCACCAAGGCGGACCTGCGCGAGGAGATCGACCGGCTGAAGGCGCATGTGGCGGCCGCGCGCGCGCTCATCGCCGCGGGCGGGCCCATCGGCCGCAAGCTCGATTTTCTCGCACAGGAATTTAACCGGGAATCGAATACGATCTGTTCCAAGTCGAACGCCGCTGCTGTAACGGCTGCAGGCATCGAACTGAAGGTCGTCATCGACCAGTTCAGGGAACAGGTCCAGAATTTGGAGTAGGGCATGGCCGAGCAGTCGAAGCAGATCCACATCGAGCGCCGCGGGCTGATGCTCGTCATCTCCTCGCCGTCCGGCGCCGGCAAGTCGACCATCGCCCGCAACCTCCTGGAGGCCGATCCGGGCCTCAGCCTCTCCGTCAGCGTCACGACGCGCCAGCGCCGCGCCAGCGAGATCGCGGGCCGGCACTACCACTTCATCAACCAGAAGGAATTCGAGCGCCTGCGCGACGGCGATGCGCTGCTCGAATGGGCCGAGGTGCACGGCAATTTCTACGGCACGCCGCGCGAGCCCGTGGAGGAGGCCATGTCCGCCGGCCGCGACATGCTGTTCGACATCGACTGGCAGGGCGCCCAGCAGCTCCAGGAGAAGATGCCGGCCGACGTCGTCTCGATCTTCATCCTGCCGCCCTCGATGACCGAGCTGCAGTCGCGCCTGCATCGCCGCGCCGAGGACACGGAGGACGTCATCCAGACGCGCCTCGCCAACTCCCGGGCCGAGATCGAGCATTGGCGCGAATACGACTACGTCATCCTCAACGACGACCTCTCGGTCGCCTTCGACGCCGTGCAGAGCATCGTCAAGGCCGAACGCCTGCGCCGCGACCGCCGCCACGGGCTGTTCGATTTCGTGACGAGGCTGGTGACGGAGAAGCCGGTTCTGTAAGGTACGGCGCCCGTGGCGACGGCGCTCAGAGCGCGTTCGCCAGCCGCACGAATTCTTCCACGCTCAGCGTCTCGGCCCGGCGCTGCGGATCGATCTGCGCCCGCGCCAGGAGCGCCTCGCCGCCGAGCGACTTGACGCTCTGGCGCAGCATCTTGCGGCGCTGGCCGAAGGCGGCGTGGGTGACGCGCTCCAGCGCGGCGGCGTCGCAGGGCAGCGGGTCTGCGAGCGGTTCCAGGTGCACGACGGAGGACGTCACCTTCGGCGGCGGCGTGAAGGCCTGCGGCGGCACGTCGAAGGCCATGCGCGCGTGGGTGCGCCAGCCGCACAGCACGCCGAGCCGGCCGTAGTGGTCGTCGTTCTCCCCGGCGACGATGCGCAGGCCCACCTCGCGCTGGAACATCAGCGTCAGCGAGTCCCAGAAGGGCGGCCAGCGCTTCGGCAGCAGCCAGTTGACGAGGAGCTGCGTGCCCACGTTGTAGGGCAGGTTGGCGATGACGCGCACCGGCTCGCCCGGCGCCAGCGCCTCGAAATCCGTCTTCAGGGCGTCGCCCTCGATCACCGTCAGCCGGCCCGGATAGTGCCCGGCGATTTCCGCGAGCGCCGGCAGGCAGCGCGCGTCGCGCTCGATGGCGATCACATGTCTTGCGCCGAGCGCCAGGATGGCGCGCGTCAGGCCGCCCGGCCCCGGCCCGACCTCGATCACCGTATGGTTCTCGACGGGGCCGGCCGTGCGGGCGATCTTCTGGGTGAGGTTGAGGTCGAGCAGAAAGTTCTGGCCGAGCGCCTTCCTGGCGTCGAGCCCGTGCCGCTGGATGACGTCGCGCAGCGGCGGAAGTCCGTCGAGCGCCGCCATCACGCCGTCCCCTTCGCGGCGCGCTCATGCGCGGCAAGCTCGGCCGCCAGCCTCAGCGCCGCCAGCAGGCTGTCGGGCCTCGCCAGCCCCTTGCCGGCGATGGCGAAGGCCGTGCCGTGGTCCGGCGAGGTGCGGATGAAGGGCAGGCCGAGCGTCGCATTGACGGAATCGTCGAAGCCGAGCGCCTTGGCGGGGATCAGCGCCTGGTCGTGGTACATGCACAGCGCCACGTCATAGGTCGCGCGGGCCGCGTCGTGGAACATGGTGTCGGCCGGCAGCGGCCCGACGGCCTCGATGCCTGCCGCCCGCAGCCGCTCGACGGCGGGCCGTACGATGGCGTCGTCCTCCAGCCCCAGCGCGCCGCCTTCGCCCGCGTGCGGATTGAGCCCGGCAACGGCGAGGCGCGGCCGGGCGATGCCGAAGCGCCGGCGCAGGTCCCGCGCGGTGATGACGGCGGTCTCGACGATGAGGTCTTCCGTCAGCGCTGCCGGAACGTCCTTCAGCGGGATGTGGATCGTCACGGGCACGGCGCGCAGCTTCGGCCCGGCAAGCAGCATGACCGGGAGGAGGGCGGCTTCGCCCGTCGCCTTCGCGGCGAGGTCGGCGAGGAATTCGGTATGGCCGGGAAAACCGAAGCCGGCATCGTAGAGGACGGCCTTGGCGATCGGGTTGGTCACCACGGCGGCGGTGCGGCCCGCCATCGTCAGGGCGACGGCCGTTTCGATGGCACCGGTGATCGCGGCGGCATTGCGGGAATCCGGCGTGCCGGCGACGACGGGCGCGGCGCAATCCGACGTAAGAACCGGGATGGCCTCGGCAAAGACGGCGGCGGCCGTCTCCGGTTCGGCGGCGGCGACTGCAACTTCGAAGCCGAGCACCGCCGCGCGGTCGCGCAGGACCCGGGCATCGCCGATGAAGAGGAAAGGAGGGAGGGAA
This sequence comes from Shinella agrisoli, assembly GCF_046557955.1. Taxonomy (NCBI): domain Bacteria; kingdom Pseudomonadati; phylum Pseudomonadota; class Alphaproteobacteria; order Hyphomicrobiales; family Rhizobiaceae; genus Shinella; species Shinella agrisoli. Next base: position 23,049 of record NZ_JBJIEP010000011.1, read on the forward strand.
AGCGCCGCGCGGGCCGACCAAAGGGCAAGCGTGATGTCGGGCCCGATCCCCGCCGGATCGCCCATGGTGAGCGCCAGCGGGGGCGTGTTCGTCGTCGTCATGAAGGCCCTGCCGTCAGCGGGTTGGGACGGGCGCCCCGCTTGGGGCGCCGGGAGATCGCATGGGGCCGTCAGCGTTCGGTGATCGTCGCCTTCTTGCGCAGCTCGGCGAGGTACTTCTTGCTGTTCTCGTCGTTTTCGTTGCCCTTCGCCTTGGCGAGGTCCTCGGCGCGGAAGACCATTTCGGCGGCGACGTCGTCGTTCACTTCGCGCTGCTTGCAGATGGCGAGGTATTCGACGCCGCGCTCGGTGACGCGCGTACCGGTCGTCTGGCCCTTGGCCTTCTCGACCAGCGGCTTCCAGTCTTCCGGCATTTCCGGCGCCAGGATGCGGCCGAGGTCGCGGATCGACACGTCGCGCATCGTCGCGGCGAAGGCCTTGGCCTGGTCGCAGCCGGGGAACTTCGAGCGGGAGGCTTCCGCCTCCGCCTTGCGCTTGCCGAGGATGGCGCTGCGGCGCTTTTCCGGCACGACGAAGATGACCTGCTTGAGGAAATATTCCGTGGTCACCGGCTTCCTGCCGCCGTTCTCCTGCATGCGCTCGACGAGGGTCTTGCCGTTGTTCGTGCGGCCGAAGCGGGCGTTGACGACGCGCGGCCAGCTCATCTGCAAGGCGATGAACTGCTTGAAGTGCTCGGAGCCGACGCCGGCCTGGTTCAGGATCTTGCCGAGCTGCTCGGGCGACATCTTGTTGGATGCCGCAAAGCGCGCATAGGCTGCGTCCACTTCGGTCGTGCTGACGGAGGCGCGCGCCTTGACGATCTCCTCGCGCTTCAGCGCATCCTCGATCAGCTGCTCGCGGGCGACGGCGCGCAGGTTCCCCTTAGCCCGCTGCAGCCGGAGGAAGTTGACCCGGCGCTCGACGTCGCCGGAGGTGATCGGCGTGTTGTTGACGACCGCGACGACCGAACTTGCGGCGGCCTGCACGGTGCCTGCCGGAGCGGCGATCGTCACCGCGGCGGCCAGTGCGACGCCCATCGTCATGGAGCGCATCAGAGAGTGTCTGCCCATCATGCCAGTCCCTTTTCCAAACCCATTTCGCGTCCCCGCCTGCCGCGCGGCATCATACAGGCGCAGGGCGCCGGCAGGAAACGCTTTTCCCGGATGTGCATAATACATGCGGCCAAACGATGACAAGAGCAGCCTGCCGGCCTCTTAGAAGCCGGCGAGCGTGGTGTCGCCGACCTGGATGTCGCCGATCGTGCGGAACATCAGGCGCGCGCCGATCGACCAGTCGTTGGCCACGCTGCTCGATTTGTCGCGGGTCTGCTCGTAGACGATCGAGAAGACCGTATCGCGGTCGTCGTAGGACAGGCCGATGCCGTTGCGCGAGACGATGTGGTTGCCGATGTCGTAGGTGACGGAGCCGAAGACCGACCAGTAGTCGTGGAACTTGAACGCCGCCGCGCCCTGGACCTCGCTTGCGGTATCCGGCAGGCCGTAGAGCGGCTGCGCGGCGATGCGCGTGTAGGTGATCTCGGTCTCGAAGCGCGCGCCGTCGAAGCGCAGCGACGTGTCCGAGCGGCGCAGCGAGAAATTGTCCTTGTCGAGCCGCGCGCTGGTGGAGAAGGAGATGCCGTTCGGCAGGTCAATGCCGGCCATGCCGACATAGTCGGAGGCGTCCGTTTCCAGGCCCGAATTCGCGCCCGCATTGACGAGGTCCGGCGTGGCGAAGGAGTTCACCCCGCCGAGGTGGAAGGACTGGCCGACGATGCTGCGCAGCAGCACGCCGTTGTCGAAGGTGCCGGTATAGCGCAGGCCGAGATTGGCGCGCGTGCCGCCTTCGACCCGGTCGAAGCCCGAGAACTTGTCACGCTCGAAGAGATTGGTGGCGTCGAAGACGAAGCTCTGGGCGTCCTCGTTCGGCAGGCCGCCGGCAAGGTCCTCGTCGGGACGCACGTAGATCTGCGCGATCGGTTCGAAGAGGTGCGTGCTGTAGTCCGTCGTCGCGAGGATCGGGTAGCGTGCTTCCAGGCCCGCCGTCAGCATCGAGCGGGTCGCGCTGTCGCCGGATTCGAACGCGCCGCCGTAGCTGGCGCCCGGCGGGCGCATGTCGAGGCGGTAGATGTCGCCGCGCGCGGCGAGAAGCGGCGTCAGCACCAGGCCGCCCGGAACAATGAACTGGCGCTTCCATTCCATTTCGCTGGTCAGCCGGGTCGAGCCGCCCTCCAGGCCGCGGAAGCGGTCACGTCCCTGCACCGAGTAGATGTCGGCGAGGTCGCGGTCGATGTTGGTGATGTTCGTCGTGACGCTGAGCTCGCCGCCGAGCACCGGTTCCGGCACGATATATTCGTGGTCGAGCGTCTGGGCGATCGCCTGCTTGCGCTCCGCCTGGTCCTGCGGGTCGGCGTCCTGGACGTCGAAGTAGAAGGCGCGCAGGTCGAAGCTGTTGCGGCGGCCGAGACCCGACAGGTAGCCCTGGTTCACGAAGGTATCGCTGTCGAAATCCCTGATCTCGTAGGTGCGCGAGAAGTTGTTGTCGCTCTGCGCCATGACGTTCCAGCCGAACGCCCAGCGCGGGTTGATCTGGAAATGGCCGGTGGAGGCGACCATGCCGCGCAGGCCGTCCTCTTCCCAGTCGCTCGTGTCGGCCGTGAAGCTGTCGGCGTTCATCTGCTTGATGCCGGCGGCGCGCAGCGTCACCTGGCCGTTGTGGAAGCGCTTGCGGAACTCCGCTTCCATCAGGAAGCCCTGCTTGGTCAGCACGGTCGGCGAGAGCGTCGCGTCCATGTCGGGCGCGATCGCGATGTAGTAGGGCGTCGTCACGCCGAAGCCGAGCTTCTGCGCGTAGCGGAACTGCGGGAAGAGGAAGCCGGTCTTGCGCTTGACGGTGTGGTCCGGCACCTCGAGCACCGGGATATAGGCGATCGGCCTGCCGAACATCTCGAAGCGGGCGCGTTCGAGGCGGATGGTGTGCGTGCGGCCGTTCTGCACGACGCGCTCGGCCTTGACTTCCCACAGGCCGCGATGGGTCGGGTTCGTGGCGCAGGGCGTACAGGCGGTGTAGACGGCGTGGTTGAGGATCATCTCCTCGCCGTTGACGCGCTCGCCGCTGGTCGCCGCCAGCTTGGTGAGGTCGGTGGTCTCGATGCGCAGCGCGTTGACGAAACCGTTGGCGAAGTCGTCCGACAGGTCCATCTCGTCGCCGTAGAGGCGGTTGCCGGTCGGCTCGATGAGCTCGATGTTGCCGCGCGCCTTCAGCCGGCCCGTCTTCTGGTCGTATACGACCTCGCGGGCGACGAGCTTGTAGCCGGCATAGTTGATCTGCACGGCGCCGCGGGCGACGACCGTTTCGTTGTCGTTGTTGTAGACGAGCTCGTTGGCGGCGAGCAGCAGCTTGCTGCCCTCGGGAATGTCGGGCTGCATCGCCGCGATGTCCGAGGTCTGGGCGCGGGCGGGAAGGGCGGAAGCGGACACGAGGGCACACGTGGCCGCACCTGCAAGCAGGGCGGCTTTCAACCACCGATTCGTTTTGCGGTCGCCTGCCGCCACTATCCGTCCTCCTGATGCAGAAGAATCGTCGCACCCAAGGACATTGCGACGACCACTGGGAGCCAGGCCGCAACGAACGGAGGAACAACACCGCTGCTTCCGAATGCCTTCACAAGCACGGTGACGACATAAAGCATGAAGCCCGAAAGGATTCCACCCAGAATCACCGCACGCGATTGATTAAACCGACTAAATTTTAACGATACACAGGCGGCGATCAGCGTCATCGCAACCAGGAGCAGCGGCAGCGAAAGCAGCGAATGGAACTGCGTTTCCATCGCATTTGTCGGGAAGCCGAAGGATTTTGCCGCCTCGATCTTCCGGTCAAGGTCGAAAAAGGCAATGCTTTCAGGCTTTTCGAGGCTTTCCTGAACGAATTCCTGTTTCAGGTTGGTACGAAGCTGTACCTCGGCGAGACGGACCGGCAGTTCGCCGCTCCGCGTCTCGTGCACGTTCTTAAGAAGCCAGTAACCATCTTCCAAAGTGGCCGAGTCGGCGTCCTGCCGCAGCACGATGCGGCTGTCGGAATCGAAGTGGATGACGGAGACGTTCAGCAGCCGCGTTCCGTTGTCGAGGACCGCCTTCGCGCCGATGATCGCCTCGTCGTTTCCGTAGATCTGGCGCAGCCACGGAACGGCGTTCTCGCCGCGCGCGGCGTTGGTCGCGCCCCAGGAGGCCTCGAACTCCTGCGCCTTCTTGCTGCCCCAGGCCGCAAGCGGATTGAGCGTCAGCACCGCGAACACGCCGAACAGGAACGCGCCGGCGACGAAGGGGCGCAGGAACTGCCAGACGGAGATGCCCGCGGCCCGCGTCACGACCAGCTCGTAGCGCCGGTTGAGCGAAATGAGGGCGGCCATGCCGGCAAACAGCGCCACGAAGGGGATCGTCTGCATCAGGATCATCGGAATGCGCAGCGCCGTCACGAGAAGGCCGGTGGAGAGCGTGTAGCCCGGCAGCGCGCCGACGCGATTCGACATTTCGCTGAAGTCGATGATGAAGATCAGCGAGAAGATGCCGAGCAGGAACCACACCGTGGTCATGATGTAGCGGCGGAAGAAGTAGAGGCCGAGCGTGCGGATCATGGATTGCCGCCTCCGCCGGCGGAGGGCGAGCCGGCCCTCGTCAGGCGCGCCAGCAGCCTGTCGCGCAGTTCCGTGACGCGCTCGCCGAGCGTCGCGGGGATCTCCAGGCTCTTGTTGCGCGCGAGGTAACGGATCGCCAGCCCCGCCGTGACGATCGGGATGAGATACATGATCGGTACGAAATAGAGCGAATCCTCGGCGCTGTTGGACGCATAGAAGCTCGCCCAGCGCACGAAGAGCGCCGTCAGCAGCGCGGTGATCATCGGATGCATGCGCGCCTCGCGGTGCGAGCGCGCGTCGCCGCTGACGACGAGGGCGATCAGGCCGAAGACCGCGGGAAACAGCCATTCGGTGAAGCGGCGGTGCAGCTCGGCGGTGAAGGAGCCCGGATTGTTCTTGTATTGCGGGTCGTCCGGATCCGGATTGAAGAGGTACGGCAGGTCGCGGTCCTTGGCGCGCACGTTCGAGGTGCCGGTGCTCTGGGTCAGGTCGGCAAGGTCGAAGGCGTAGGAATCGAACTTGATGATGGAGACGTTGCCGTCGGGCAGCTTGCGGTGCACCTCGCCGTCCTTCATCACCAGCGCCGAGGAGTGCTCGTCTACCGCGCCCTCGCGGGCATAATAGACCATCTCGAAGCGCGGATCGCGCGTATCGGCGACGAAGAGCCCGTGCAGCACGCCGTTGTTGCGCCGCTCGGCCACCTGCACGTAGAGGCCGTCGGTGATCTTGCGGAAGGTGTTCTCCTGCACCACGGAGGAGAGCATGTCGGCATGCGCCGTCGCGATCATCTTGCGCACCGCCATGCGGGAATAGGGCTCGATGAAGTTGTCGACGGCGAAGGAGACGAGGCTCATCGCCACGGCGAGGATCATGATCGGCCGGATGATCGTCGCGCGCGAGCTGCCCGCCGAGTTCAGCACCGTCAGCTCCGAATCGGAATTCATCACCGTCAAAGTCTGCGACACGCCGATGACGAGCGCGAAGGGCAGGATGATCGGGATGACGGAGGGCAGGATCAGCGTCGCGAGCCTCAGGAAGGCGAAGATCGACTGGCCGCTGTCGGTGACGAGGTTGATGCTGCCGAGCGCCTGCGTGACCCAGACGATGCCGAGCAGGGGCAGGAGCGTGGCCACGAACATGAGCGACGCCCGCCGCAGGATATAGCGCTCGATCAGTTTCATCGTTCGGTCCGTGTTTCCGACAGGCGGCTCCGGCTTGGTGTCACCACGCCCATCGGAACTGCCATGGGCATATAAGCTTTCTTGAGGCTGACGCCATAGCGGAGAGTCTCCGCCCGGATGGAAAATTTATGACGAACAAGCATGGCTAACGATCTCTAAACAAGCCGGCGCATCTTGCCAAGCGCCGCAAAAGCGACAAGGAATTGGTGCGACTAGCGGCTGGACGAAGGGTCGTGCGGCCCATATGCGGAGTAAATCATGGCTTCCAGGTTAGACATCGGATTCGCAAGGACGGCGCGTGTTTCGGGCGGTCTTGCGGTCCTCCTCCAGATTGCCGACGGGCAGGCGGCAGGGCTCGGCGAGGTCGATCCGGAAGGCATCGTGAACCGCGCCGCGGGCGTCGCGAAGTTCACGGGCAAGGCCTTGAAGAGCCTCGACGTGCTGGCGCCGCACGGCGCGCCGGTCGACCGCATCCTCGTGCTCGGCCTCGGCGAGGCGGACAAGCTGACCGCCCACGACTGGCTGAAGGCGGGCGGCGCGGCCGCCGCCAGGCTCGGCCGCGCGGAAAAGGCGACGGTCTACCTCGACGCGCCCGGCATCGCCGTCACGGGCAGGAACGCCGCCGATTTCGCGCTCGGCATGCGGCTCGGCATCTACAGCTTCGATGCCTACAAGACGAAGAAGAACGACGAGGACGAGGCGAGGAACGGCAAGAGCGTGAAGGTGACGGTCGTCACCGCCGCCGCGACCGCGGCGAAGAAGGCGAACGACGTCTCCGACGCGATCGCGGACGGCGTGATCCTTGCCCGCAACCTCGTCAACGAGCCCGCCAACGCGCTCGGGCCGGTCGAGTTCGCCGAGAAGGCGAAGGCGCTGGAAAAGCTCGGCGTCGAGGTGGACATCCTCACCGAGCGCGAGATGAAGCGGCTCGGCATGGCGGCCCTCCTCGGCGTGGCTCAGGGTTCCGTGCGTCCGCCGCGCCTTGCCGTCATGCACTGGAAGGGCGGCAAGGAGAAGGACCGCCCGATCGCCTTCATCGGCAAGGGCGTCGTCTTCGACACGGGCGGCATCTCCATCAAGCCGGCCTCGGGCATGGAGGACATGAAGGGCGACATGGGCGGGGCCGCCGCCGTCATCGGCCTCATGCACACGCTCGCCGCGCGCAAGGCGAAGGCGAACGTCGTCGGCATCCTCGGCCTTGTGGAAAACATGCCGGACGGCAACGCGCAGCGCCCCGGCGACATCGTGAAATCCATGTCCGGCCAGACGATCGAGGTCATCAACACCGATGCGGAAGGCCGCCTGGTGCTCTGCGACGCGCTCTGGTACTGCAACGAGACCTTCAAGCCGCAGTTCATGGTGAACCTCGCCACGCTGACCGGCGCGATCATGGTCGCGCTCGGCAGCCATCATGCGGGCCTCTTCTCCAACGACGACACGCTCGCCGCGCGCCTCACCGCCGCCGGCCTTGCCACCAACGAGCGCCTGTGGCGCATGCCGCTCGGCCGCGAATACGACAAGATGATCGACAGCAAGTTCGCCGACATGAAGAACACCGGCGGGCGTCATGCCGGCTCGATCACCGCCGCGCAGTTCCTCCAGCGCTTCGTCAAGGACACGCCCTGGGCCCATCTCGACATCGCCGGCACCGCCATGGGCTCGCCGACCGACGAGATCAACCAGTCCTGGGCCTCCGGCTTCGGCGTGCGGCTGCTCGACGAACTGGTGCGCGCGAACTACGAGGGGTGAGGAGAAGCGCCGTTATTCCGCCGGTTTTGCCTCTTCGGTCCCGGCTTTGCCGCTTTCGGCGTCCGGTCCCTTAAGGGGCAGCCCCGCCTTCCTGCGCAGGAGATCGGCATTGATCGGCAGTTGGATCTTTTCGTAGGCGAGCCGCCATTCCTCGTATTTGCGGTCGTTCTCCTCCGCGACGGTGCGGAGCGAGGAGCCGAAGAACATGCCCCCGCCGCTTGCCAGCGCCAGGGCCAGGATGCCCGCGGGAATGAACTGGACGCGGCCGAGGATGTCGTTCAGCGCTTCCTTCCTGGCGTCCGTCATCTGGGCTTCGTTCTTGTCCGTCAGCGAGCGCAGCAGGGCCTCGCCCCGCTCCTGCGCCTCCTTGCTCGGCTTCTCCTTGGCGTAGAGATAGGCGAGAAAGGTCGATACCAGCGTCAGCAGGGCGGGCAGGGCGACGGAAATGATCGGCGAACGGGAGAAGCCGATCATCAGCCCGGTGGTCGCGCCGACGGCGGCGAAGGCCAGCACGGCCCGGCGGTCGACGATGCCGGCATTCCTCGCCGCGAGGCGGATGGCCAGCAACCCGATCGCCAGCCCGATCACGACGATCGGCAGAAGGCCGTAGAAGATGCTGTACAGCAGGTGATACAGGAAGCCCGCGGCCATTCCGGGAAGGCTGGTCAAGGCGGCGATCATCTATCTCTCCTGCGTTTTCGTTTCGCCATCCAGGGCTGCGCCGTCCTTAAGCCATTCCGGCATGTCTTCCCTGTTGAACGGCGCGGGGTCGAACCCTCGTGCCGGCCTGGGGCACTCGACCAGGCCATCGGGTGTCAGGTCGCATGGCCTTCGCTCGTCCGCCGCCCGGGCGGAGAAGGCCGTGGTCGAGAGGAGGGCGGCGGCAAGGCACAGGGCGGCCGGGCTGGCGGTGCGGAGGATGCCCTGCATGTGCCGTGCGCCGAGGGCATGCGATGCTTCCGGCATGATGTCCATCATCTGCACCTCTTGGTCGAGTGACGATCATCCTGCAACTTTCCTGAAAAGGAAAGAGGATTCTGAGCCGTACGGGCGATGACCCGCGCGGCGAAATCCCCTATAGAACGGGCCATGAGCGAGGTCCTCTTCTACCACCTGACGGAATCCAAGCTCGAGGACGCGCTGCCGCCGCTCCTCGACAAGAGCCTGGAGCGCGGCTGGCGTGTCGTCGTGCAGGCGGGAGACGCCGAACGGCGCGATGCGCTCGATGCGCATCTTTGGACGTTTCGCGAAGACAGCTTCCTGCCGCACGGCACGGACGAGCAGGCCTTTCCTGCCGACCAGCCCGTGCTGCTCACCACGTCGCCCGAAAACCCCAACGCCGCCACCGTGCGCTTCCTCGTCGCCGGCGCCGAGCCGCCGCCGCTCGACGCCTACGAGCGCGTCATCTTCATGTTCGACGGCTACGACCAGGCGGAAGTGGAAAGGGCCCGCGCGCACTGGAAACGCCTGAAAGGCGAGGGGCACCAGCTCACCTACTGGCAGCAGAATTCCGACGGGCGATGGGTGAAGAAGGCATAGAGGCAAGCAAAGATCTTCGTGAGCCGATCATGCGCCGGACCGCTCGCAGGGGTCTATTCGCGGTCTTCGATCTAAGGGACGAAGTGCTTCCCCGTGGCCGTCTCCATCACGCCCATGAGCTGCTTGGCGAGCATGCTTTCGATCAGTTCTTCCATTTTGGTCAAATCGATCCCGCCCTTCGCCAAGGCGCGATCAGCCTCTTCGAGGGCATCGAAATAAGGCTGACGGTTGTCAACGATCTGGTCCGGTATCGTATCGCGACCGGGAAGGAGCATGCCCAGTCTCACCGACAAAACGAGATAGGAAACCATGCGTGAAGTGCGCCCGTTTCCGTCACTGAAGGGATGAATCCAGTTAAGCCGCCACATGACGTACGAGGCCAGGTGAACAGCGGTTCTATCCTTCCAATGCTCGTTCACATAGTCGCAAAGGTCTTCGATGAGCTCCGGAACGAGATGGGCGTCGACCGGTTTATGTTCGCTGCCCGATATGGCGACGCTCGACGGACGAAAGTTGCCCGCATAGCTGCTGATGCCTTCAAGGGCGGCACGGTGAAGCGCAAGGATGGTGGAAGGGCGAAGTTTCCAGCTCTCACCCTTTTCGATCGCGTCTACGATCATGCTGCATGCATGATCGAATTGGAGCAGACCGTTGCGAGCTTCGGCCTCCGCGCGTTGCTGTTCGTCTTGGATCAGATACGCTTCGCTCGCTACACTATGGCGGCGTTCTTCTTCACTCATCGACGCGATTCGCGTTGAGGTTCACATCCTCGGAGAACGGCATTTCATCCGCGATCCTGTTCACCATTTCACGCGTTATCCTGTCGTTTTCGAAATGTGTATTGCCATAGGCAAAGCTGCGGCGTTGAACTTCCAGATCACTCTTCGTCTGGGGGGCTTTGCGCGCGGCCTCGATGAGCGTTCTAAGGGATTCATTCATGCCGATGTCCTTTCAGTAAGCCCCATAGAAACATATTCGCACTTGATGGCAATGATGTTCATACGATGCCCGCCATTGCGCGGGCCTGATGGGGCGCAACTGCAACATATAGGGACGGGCAGAGCTGCCGCCAGTCTCGCCGCGTCCCTCAATCGTGAAACGCCTCGACGAACTTGCGCCGTCCCAGCATGAAGGCGTCGGCGACGTGGCGCAGGGGGGCGAGGTCGACGTCGGATGTGCCGGCCTTGATGATCTCGGCGAAGCGCCTGTAGAGCATCGGATATTCCTGCTCCGGCTCCGCGTGGACGAGTTTGCCGTCGACCGAGAGCTTTGCGCCGCCCTCCGAAAGCACCATCTCGCCGGCCTCCGTCTCGGCCACGATGTCCCAGCTCTGCTTGCCGGTCTGCCGCCAGTCGAACTCGGCTGAAAGGTCGAGGCCTCCGGCATCGGAGAAGGTGATCGAGGCGGCGATCGGCGCGTCGCGGTTCTCTGGGAATTCCAGCGTGGCGGCGGTGATGAAGACCGGGCGCGGCAGGATATGCGTGACGATGGAGAGCGCGTTGATGCCCGGATCGAAGACGCCGAGGCCGCCGGCCTGCCAGATCCATTCCTGGTTCGGGTGCCAGTGGCGCACGTCCTCCTTCCAGATCACCCGCATGGAGCGGATCGTCGTGCCGGCGAGGAAGTCCTTCGCCGCCTCGACGGCTGGCGCATAGCGCGAATGCCAGCTGGCGAAGAGCGAAAGCCCCTTCCCGGCGGCGAGCGCCTCCAGGTCGGCGACTTCGGAGAGCGTCGCGCCCGGCGGCTTTTCGAGGAAGACGTGCTTTCCGGCCGAAAGCGCCTTCTCGGCGGCCGCGTAGCGGTATTGCGGCGGCATGCAGAGCGAGACGGCCTCGATCGCCGGCACGGCCGCGAGCATCTCCTCGATCGACTTGAAATTGTCGATGTCGTCGACCGTTCCGTGGCGGCTCGCCGCGGCGATCAGCCTGTAGTCGCCGTTCTTCGCGATGGCCGGAAGATGCTGGTCGCGGACGATCTTGCCGACGCCGACGATTGCAAGATTGATCGGTGGCATGGCTCTCCCCCTCATTTGTATGATGATTTGTCTCCTCTAGCACAAACGGCGCCACTGGCAAGCGGCGCCGTCTTTCGTCTCGACGGGGTAGGAGCCTACTGCCCGAACTGCGGCGGCGAATCGAGGCCGAAGCTCGGCGCGCTGTCGAGCCCGGTGCCGCCTTCCGCGCCCGGCACGAGGATCTGGATGCTGTCGAGGTCCTGCACCACGTCCTTGTCGAGGAAGAAGGTCACCATCTCCGGGAAGGCGATCAGCAGGCCGACGAGGATGAGCTGGAGGATCAGCCAGGGAATGGCCCCGAGATAGATGTCGCGCGTGCGCACCGTCTTCGGCGCGATGCCGCGCAGGTAGAACAATGCGAAGCCGAAGGGCGGATGCATGAAGCTCGTCTGCATGTTGGCGCAGATCATCACGCCGAGCCAGATCAGGTCGATGCCGAGCGCCTGCGCGGCGGGCGCGATCAGCGGCACGATGATGAAGGCGATCTCGAAGAAATCGAGGAAGAAGGCGATGACGAAGATGAAGATGTTGATGAAGATCAGGAAGCCGACGACCCCGCCCGGCAGCGAGGTCAGCATCTCCTCGATCCAGTGGCTGCCGCCGACGCCCTGGAAGACCAGGGAGAAGACGCGCGCGCCGAGCAGGATGAAGACGACCATGGCGGTGAGCCGCATGGTCATGTCCATGCCCTGGTAGACGAGCTTCCAGGTCAGCCGCCTGTTCATCCAGGCAAGCAGCATCGCGCCGACGACGCCCATGGCGCCCGCCTCCGTCGGGGTGGCGAGGCCCATGAAGATCGTGCCGAGGACGACGAAGATCAGCGCCAGCGACGGCACCATGCCGCGGATGCACTTCCAGTAGAGCGGCCAGCCGCGCAGCGTGCGGGCTTCCGGCGGCAGCGCGGGAACGTAGTGCGGGCGCAAGATGCTGAGGATGAAGACCCAGCCCATGAAGAGCAGCACCTGCACGATGCTGGCGCCGGTCGCGCCGATATACATGTCGCCCGGCGAGCGCTGGAGCTGGTCGGCGAGCACGATCAGCACGAGCGAGGGCGGGATGAGCTGGGTGATCGTGCCGGAGGCCGCGATGACGCCGGTCGCGTGGCGGATGTTGTAGCCGTAGCGCGTCATGACGGGCAGCGAGATGAGGCCCATGGCGATGACGGAGGCGGCGACCGTGCCGGTGATGGCGCCGAGCACCGCGCCGACGAGGATGACGGCGTAGGAAAGGCCGCCGCGCACGCCGCCGAAGAGCTGGCCGAAGCCGTCGAGCAGGTCCTCCGCCAGCCCGCACCGTTCCAGGATCACGCCCATGAAGGTGAAGAAGGGGATGGCGAGCAGCAGGTCGTTCGAGAGGACCGAGAACAGCTGGTAGGTGAGGTTGCCGAGGAAGTCCGGCGCGATCAGGCCGAGCTCGATTGCCAAGAGGCCGAAGAACAGCCCGACGGCCGCCAGCGAGAAGGCCGCCGGATAACCGATGACCATGAAGAAGATCAGGCCCACGAACATCATGGGCGCCATGTAGTGGATGATGAATTCGGTCATTGCAGCGGCTTCTCGTAGGCGAATTCGCGGACGTATCCGTGGGTGAGCACGAGAACGCACTTGATGATCTCGGCGACGCCCTGCAGCCCGACGAGGGCGAAGCCGAGCGGGACCATCAGCTTGGCCGGCCAGCGCGGCAGGCCGCCGGCATTGTTGGAGCCTTCGTTGGTGATCCACGAATCGACGAACCACGGCCAGGTGAAATAGATCATCAGCAGGCACATCGGCAGCAGGAAGAAGACGCCGCCGAGCAGGTCGATCCAGGTGCGCGTGCGCTCGCTCACCCAGCCGTAGAACAGGTCGACGCGCACATGCTCGTTGACCTTCAGCGTCCAGGCGCCGCCGAGCATGACCATGCCGGCGAACATGTACCACTGCGACTCCGACAGCGTGTTGGAGTTGTTGCGGTAGAGGTTCAGGATGAATTCGAAGAAGCCGACGCCGCCGACATTGCGCTCCAGCCAGAGGATCGTGTCGGTGGAATAGCGGAAGACCGCGTTGAAGGCGGCGACCATCGACGAGAACAGCACGAGCCAGATCGCGATGACCCCGACCCGCCGGCTGAGTTCGTCGATGACGCCGGTGATGCGTAAAGCGAGAGCCAAGTTTCCCCTCCCTCCGTTTTCATTGAACGGATTGTCTGGTGCCGGAGTTTCGCGCCCGGTTTCGTTCTTCCGGCGAAACGAAGGCGGCGGGATCCGGGATCCCGCCGCTCAAAGGCAAACTCAGCCGAGTTTGCCGGCGCGCTGCAATTGCATCATGAAGGTGTCGTTGGTGTACTCCGCCACCTGCTGCCACAGGAAATATTCCTTGCGGAACGCCTTGATGGAGCCCCAGATCTTCTTGAAGTGCTCGTTGGAGCCTTCGAGTTCGGCATAGGTCTGCTCGGCCGCCTCGAAGCAGGCCGTCAGGATCTCCGGCGTGAAGGGGCGCAGCTGTGCCCCCGAGGCGACGAGCTTCTTGATCGCGGTGGGGTTCAGGTAGTCGTATTTCTGCAGCATGTTGGCGTCGGTGGCCTGCGCCGCCGTGCGCACCAGCGACTTGTAGTTCTCCGGCAGCTCGTCGAACTTGGCCTTGTTGAACATCAGGTGCACGGTCGGCCCGCCTTCCCAGAAGCCGGGATAGTAGTAGTACGGCGCGACCTTCTGGAAGCCGAGCTTCTCGTCGTCATAGGGGCCGACCCATTCGGCGGCGTCGATCGTGCCCTTTTCCAGCGCCTGATAGATTTCGCCGCCGGCGATCTGCTGCGGGATGACGCCGAGCTTGGAGACGATCGCCCCGGCAAAGCCGCCGATGCGGAACTTCAGGCCCTGGAGGTCGGCGGCGGTCTTGATCTCCTTGCGGAACCAGCCGCCCATCTGCACGCCGGTATTGCCGCCGGGGAAGGCGACGATGTTCTGCGTGGCGAAGAACTCGTTGCACAGGTCTATGCCGCCGCCGTGATAGTGCCAGGCGTTCATGCCGCGCGCGTTGAGCGCGAAGGGAACGGCAGCCGCCAGCGCCCAGGTCGGGTCCTTGCCCCAGTAGTAATAGGCCACGGTATGGCAGGCCTCGACCGTGCCGGCAGAGACGGCATCCGCCGCCTGCAGGCCCGGCACCAGTTCGCCGGCGGCGAAGGGCTGGATCTGGAAGTTGCCGTCGGTCGCTTCGGAAAGGTATTTTGCGAAGGTGTCCGCACCGCCGTAGATCGTGTCGAGGCCCTTCGGGAACGACGAGGTCAGGCGCCAGGTGATCTTCGGGTTGCTCTGCGCGATCGCCGGTGCGGCCAGCATGGTTGCGGCCGCGCCGCCCATGCCGGCGACACCGGCCTTCTTGATGAATGAACGACGATCCATAGTTTCCTCCCAATGGCGAGCGGGGTCCTCTTCCCCGCCCTCGTGTCATCACGCGGGAGCTAACCATGTCGGCCATGGCGTTTCAAGCCGAGGGGGCGAAGAACCGGGAAGGGGTTCCCTACGACTTTCGTCGTAGGCGGGGACTTCGGCTATCTGCCTGTTTTTTGTGCGTTTCTTGAAGGCGGGGCGCGGCGGTCAGCCGGCCATCGCCTCTTCGTATTCGGCCGAAAGCTCCAGCCACTGCTCCTCGGCCTCGTTGAGCTTGTCGGCCGCCATCGCGCGCAGCTTGGCCTTCTCCGCGGCCTTGGCGGGGCTCTTCTCGTAGAGCGCCGGGTCCGCCAGTTCGGTGTCGAGACTTTGAATCTGTTTCTGCAGTTTCGCCGTCAGCGATTCGATTTCGTTGATCTTTTTCCGGAGCGGGGCGAGCTGGGCGCGCCGGTCGGCGTTTGCCTTGCGCAGCTCCGCCTTGTTGGTCTCGGCGGAAGCGGGCCGGTCCTTGTCGTCCTTCCTGCCGGACTGGACGATGAGGCCGCGATAGTCCTCCATGTCGCCGTCGAAGGTCTTCACCGTGCCGTCGTTGACGAGCCAGAGCCGGTCGACCGTCGCCTCGATGAGGTGCCGGTCGTGCGAGATCAGGATGACGGCGCCGTCGTAGTCGTTCAGCGCCTCGATCAGCGCCCGGCGGCTGTCGATGTCGAGATGGTTGGTCGGCTCGTCGAGGATGAGCAGGTTCGGCGCGTCGAAGGCGGCAAGGCCCATCAGCAGGCGGGCCTTCTCGCCGCCGGAAAGGTCCTTTGCCGCGGTCGACATCTTCTCCGTCGCAAGCCCCATCTGCGCGACGCGTGCGCGCACCTTGGCCTCCGGCGCGTCCGGCATCAGCCGGCGCACGTGCTCGACGGGCGACTGGTCGGGCACGAGGTCGTCGAGCTGGTGCTGGGCGAAGAAGCCGATCTTCAGCCCCGGCGCGCGCTTGACGACGCCCGCCTCCGCCTCCAGCCGGCCGGAGATGAACTTGGCGAAGGTCGACTTGCCGTTGCCGTTGGAGCCGAGCAGGGCGATGCGGTCGTCGTTGTCGATCCTGAGGTTGATGTGCCTGAGGATCGGCTTGCCCGGCACGTAGCCGACCGCGCCGCCCTCGATCGCCACGATCGGCGAGGCGGGCTGCTTTTCCGGCTCCGGGAAGGTGATCGGCTGCACCTGCGTCTCCACGACGGCGGCCACCGTGCCCATGCGCTCCAGCGCCTTGATGCGGCTCTGCGCCTGGCGCGCCTTCGTCGCCTTGGCGCGGAAGCGGTCGATGAAGCTCTGCAGGTGCTTGCGCGCGGCCTCGTTCTTGGCCTTGGCCTTCATCTGCAATTCGTCGGCCTCGGCCTTCTGCCGCTCGAACTGGTCGTAGGAGCCGCGGTAGAAGGTGAGCTTCTGCTGGTCGAGGTGGACGATCGCGTTGACGGCGGTGTTCAGGAGGTCGCGGTCGTGGCTGATGATGATGACCGTGTGCGGATAGCGCTTCACGTAGTCTTCCAGCCACAGCGTGCCTTCGAGGTCGAGGTAGTTGGTCGGCTCGTCGAGGAGCAGCAGGTCCGGCTCGGAGAAGAGCACGGCCGCGAGCGCCACGCGCATGCGCCAGCCGCCGGAAAAGCTCTTCGCCGGACGCTGCTGCGCCTCGTGGTCGAAGCCGAGGCCGGCGAGGATGCTCGCGGCGCGCGATTGCGCCGAGTGGGAGCCGATGTCGGCAAGGCGCGTCTGGATTTCGGCGATGCGGTGCGGATCGGTCGCCGTCTCGGCCTCCTTCAGCAGGCTGGCGCGCTCCTTGTCGGCGGAAAGCACGATCTCGATCAGCGGCTCGTCCGTGCCCGGCGCTTCCTGCGCCACCTGGCCGATGCGCGCGTTCTTCGGCAGAAAGATGCTCCCGGCCTCCGGGGCGAGGTCGCCGGTGATGACGCGGAACAGCGTGGACTTGCCGGTGCCGTTGCGCCCGACGAGGCCCGCCTTCGTGCCGCTCGGCAGCGAAACGAAGGCGTTGTCGATGAGAAGACGCCCGGCGACGCGGGCGGTGAGGCCGGAAATCGTGATCATGCCGGGTCTATAGAGCAATTCCAGCGAAAGTGCGAAGCGGTTTTGCGTCCCCTCAGGCCGCAGCGCCCGTCCGGTAGGTGCGGCCCGCCCGCTCGGCCACCTCGGCCGAATAGATGCGCAGCGCGATGCCCGTCTCCGCCGCATAGCCGAGCGCCTGCTCGGCCTGGTCGTAGAGCGCGGCGGGCGAGCGCGCCGAATCGCTCATGGAAACGCCGGCGGTCAGCGTCAGGAAACCGGCCGGAAGCTCGCGGTCCATGAAGGGGAAGGGTTTTTCCGCGATGCGCACCGCGATGCGCCGCGCGATGGTGACGGCGATCTCGCGGCTGACGTCGGAAAGCAGGAGGCAGAAGAGGTCGGGGCCCGTGCGGGCGACGAAGTCGTCCTTCTTCACCGAGCGGCGGAAGATCGCCGCCAGCCGCTTCAGCGTCTTTTCCGCCGCGCCGGCCGGGTGCGTCTCGGCGAATTCCTTGAGCTGCTCGACGCGGAAGAGGAGGAGCGCGGAGGTCCTGCCGCCCGCCTCCGTCTGGAAGAAGCTCCTGAGGCGGCCGAGCAGCGCGGCGTGGTTGGCAAGGCCCGTCACCGGATCGTGGGTCAGCGCCTCGCGGCTGACGGTAAGGCCGGAGCGCAGGCCGTCGAGATGGGCCTGAAGGTCGTCGATCTTCGCGGATGTCGCCCGGTCCGCCCCGAGAATGTCGCGGACCAGGCAAAGAAGGCGCACGGTGTCGCTGGCGAAATCGGAGATGCCGAGCACGGGATCCCTTTTCATGCGGGCGACGATCTCCTCCAGCTCCTGCACGGCGACGGCCCGCTGGCGGTGGTTCTCCTCCGCCGTCTTCGAGATTTCAGAAAGCACCCGCACGGCCTCGCCGGCGGCCTGCCCGGCGGCGAGAACGTTGTGGCTCGGCAGCGAATGGCGCAGCGCGATCGAATCGAGGGACGCCTGGTCGGGCGTCTTGCCGAGCGCGGCGATCTCGCGCGCGACGCTCGCATTGCCGTTCAGCGCCTCGAACAGCAGTTCGTAGTTGCGCGGCAGCGCGGCGATGCCGAAACTGGCCATGACATGGGCGATGCGCGCCATGATCGGAGGAACGGCTTGCGGTATGTCTTTGGGGGCGGAGGTCGCTTTGCTGCTCATGGAACGCCGTAAGGTGAGGTGCAGGCGGCGTGCGCCCGCGCTTGAATGAATCGGTCGGCGTAACTATCGGATTGCGCGGTTAATTTTGCGTGTGCTGAAGCACGGATTCAACCAAAGTTGACGATGCGCAAACGCACGGCCGGGCAGCGGCCGTCGTACGGGCCGCCCCGGCGGGCCGGGCCGCGTCAGGCCGTGCGCCGCGCCAGCGGAATCACCCGCATGACCTGGCCGATGACCGTGAGGCGCTGGGGGGGCTTGCTGCGCGCGGGACGGCTCTGCTGGAGTTCGCGCAGCGCCGCCGCATAGCCTTCGGCGCGCGCCTCCTTCAGCGCCACGTCGAAGGTCTTCTCGATCACCGGATAGCATTCCTCCGGCAGGTAGGCGTTCGGGGCGTCCGTGCCGTAGACACGGGCCATCTTGCAAAGCGTACTGCCGAGCAGGGCTGCCCACTCTTCGGTCGTTCTTGCCATTGCTTTTCCTCTCTTCGGGCGAGGCACGCGCCGTTCGGCGTCAGCCCCAATGGCAGCGACTATCCCATCACCGATCGCCCGCGCCTGTCACCCGGGTGACAGGACAGGGCCGCCCCCAAAAGTCGATGCCGAGCGCTCCCATATCCCACCACTGTATCACTACTGTTGCAGGAATCGGAAGACGCCACTCACCCTAAAATTTACAGGAGGTTCTTGCCCTCGTTGCGCGCGAAATGGATGAGGTCGAGCGTGACGCTCGGCCCGCCGAGCGCCGTCAGCATCGCATGGCACTGGCCGCGGTGGTGCGTCTGGTGGTTGAAGACATGGGTCAGCGCCGTGCCGAGCGAATGGGTGACGGCCGCCGGCCGGGTGAGCGGGCTGTAGGTGAAGTCACCCCGGATCCTCTCTTCCGTCAATGAATCGATGAACGCCGCCATGCGCGCGTCCTCCGCCTGCCGCGCCGCCCGGAGGCTCGCGAAGTCCTCGTGGAGGATCGCATCGAGGCTGACGGGCGCATCGCCTTCGCCGGTGAAGCGCCTCATCCAGATGCGGTCGGCCGCGAGCAGGTGGTTGAGCGTGCCGTGCAGCGAGCCGAAGAAGGCGCCGAGGTCCCTGCGGTAGGCGGCATCGTCCAGCTTGCCGACCTCCTCGTAGAGCACGCGGTTGGCCCAGGCGTTGTAGGCGGCGAACATGCGGTAGTGGTCGAGCATTCCGGATCTCCTGCTGGCCGTGCGACTATAGCCCAGGTGCTTATCGCCGGCATGAATGCGATCCATGAAATTATCTGATTTGCGCTGTCCGCCGCCCTGCGCTCCAATACGGGAAAACCGAACGAAGAGGCTTCGATGACCCGATTGCTTTACGCGCTCGCCGGCGCCGACAGGGCCCGCCAGTTTTCGCCCCATGTCTGGAAGACGGTGATGTCGCTCGCCCACAAGGGCCTCGACTACGAGACGGTGCCGGTCGGCTTTACGGAAATCCCGGCGATCGAGGGCGGCGCGACGGCCACCGTGCCGCTGCTGCGCGACGGCGAAAGGCTGGTGCGCGACAGCTTCGACATCGCGCTCTATCTCGACGAGGCCTATCCCGGCCGCCCGTCGCTGTTCGGCGGGGAGGGCGGCAAGGCGATGGCCCGCTTCATCGAGAACTGGTCGCAGTCGACCCTGCACATGGCCGTCACCCGCATCGCCATCCTCCACATCCACGACCTGCTCGGCCCCGAGGACCGGGCCTATTTCCGCCGCAGCCGCGAGGAGCGCCTCGGCGCTCCGCTGGAGACCATCGCGGCCGCCGGCAAGGCGGAGATCGAGGGCTTCGCCAAGCGGCTCCAGCCGCTGCGCAACATGCTGAAGGTCCAGCCCTTCATCGGCGGCGAGGGGCCGCTCTTCCCCGACTATATCGTCTTCGGCGCGCTGCAATGGCTGCGCACCACGGCGGGCACCAAGGTGCTGGAAGAGGACGACCCGGTCGCCCTCTGGTTCCGCCGCTGCCTCGACCTCCACGGCGGCGTCGGCCACCGTGTGACGGCCGCGTGAAACTTTCCCGCCTAAGTCGCCAATCGCCGCCACCCCCTTGTTTTGCGGGGCGTTGGCGGCTATGGAACCGCCACTTTCACCGGAAAACCAAGGGAAACGGGAAAAATGGCGATTGAACGCACCTTTTCGATGATCAAGCCGGACGCGACGAAGCGCAACCTCACCGGCGCCATCACCAAGATGCTCGAAGACGCGGGCCTGCGCGTCGTTGCTTCCAAGCGCGTCTGGATGAGCCGCCGCGAGGCCGAGGGCTTCTACGCCGTTCACAAGGACCGTCCGTTCTTCGGCGAACTGGTCGACTTCATGTCCTCCGGCCCGACGGTCGTCCAGGTCCTCGAAGGCGAGAACGCCATCGCCAAGAACCGTGAGGTCATGGGTGCCACCAACCCGGCGAACGCCGCCGAAGGCACCATCCGCAAGGTCTTCGCGCTTTCCATCGGCGAAAATTCCGTCCACGGCTCCGACGCCCCGGAAACCGCCGCCGAGGAAATCGCCTACTGGTTCTCCGGCACCGAGATCGTCGGCTGAAGCGATTTGTCCGGCGCTGGCCGGAGCTGCAAGGCTCCGGTCAGGTTGTTTGATAAGCCTTGCTCCAAGCACTCCGTCATCCTCGGGCCTGACTCGAGGATACATTCTTTTCAAAGGCTTATGGATGGTCGGGTCAAGCCCGACCATGACGAAGGAGAGGTTCGGCGGACTTTGTCAGCAGTCTGAGCGGAGCCGCAAGGCTCCGGTTTTTTGCTGGCGCCGCCCCTCCGTTGCCCGCATCAGGCCGGGCATTTCGCCGTCTCGAAACGCGCCGGCGCCTTGCCGTCCTTGAAGACCTCCGGGTTCTTCTCGTAGCCGGGGCCGACGACGAGCGCCTTTTCCGGCAGGACGCTCTGGTCGAGGCTGGAGGTCACTTCCGTCTCCAGCGATTGCAGCCTGCTTCCGTCAGGCCCCACGACCGCGATTTCGACCTTGTAGGGCCTTCCCTTCTTCACGCAGGTCACGTCCGGGCTCTCCAGCACCACGCGCGGCAGGGCGGGGAAGATCTTCCGTTCCAGCGTCAGGGGCGCGCCGCCCGCCGGGTCCTCGAACGCGGCCTTCACGACGGAGCCCTCCGGCAGCGGCTCCGCCTGTTCCAGCGTCACGAGGTAGGTCGCGTAGGCCAGGCGATAGTTGAAGACGAACCGCTTGCCCGTCAGCTTCAGCGGATCGGGTCCCGCCTCGCGCTGGCAGGCGGAAAGCAGCAGGGCCAAGGGCAGCAGGACCGATAGGAGCTTCCTCATGGCCGTGCCTCCTCCTGGTTGCGGCGGTAGTGGCGGCGTGCCTTCGCCCGGTTGCCGCAGACGGCCATGTCGCACCAGGCGCGCGAGCGGTTGCGGCTGCGGTCGAGGAAGAGCCATCCGCAGTTGGGGCAGATCTTCAGCCGTTCCGGCTCCGGCCGCGCGAGCAGCGACAGGGCGGAGCGGGCCGTCGCCGTGTCGAGCGCCTGCGGCCGCGCGCCGGACCGGCGCAGCACTGCCGCGATGGCGTCCAGCAGGTCGGCGAGCAGCGCCGGCGTGCCCGCGCCCTGCACCTCGGCGCGGAAATGCCGGTCGATCGCCTCGCGAAGCTCCACCAGTCCCTCGCGCGCATCCGCGGCGACCGGCTCGACCGCGCCGAAGAGCGCGCGTTCCGTCCCATGCCGGTTCGCCCCGGCCGGGAAGGTGTCCATCGCGGCCGGGTCGGCGAAGCGGTCGATCCGCCGCGCGGGATCGGCGCGCAGCACCACGGAGTTCGCGACATCGAGCGCAAGCGCGCCGCCGGAGAAGCGATGCGGTGTCCAGGAAAAGGTCATGGCGATATTCTAACTGGTAAAAGCATTTTTGCCAGTTATAATTTCCGCGACATCCGGAACCGCCATGGCCTATTTCCTCCAGCAGATCGCCAATGCCGTGCCCGTCGCGGCGCTCTATGCGGCGCTCGCCTTCGGCTATTCGATCGCCTTTTCCGTGACGCGCCGGGCGGATGTCGGCTACGGCGCGCTCTTCGCCTTTTCCGCGCAGATGTTCGTGCTGTTCTCCGGCTACGGCTGGAACGGGCTCTGGCTCGTGCTGCCGGCCGCGCTCGCTTTCGGCGCGGCGATGGCGCTCCTCTACGGCGTCGGCGCCGGCCTCCTCGTCGGGCGCCATGTCATGCGTCCGCTCGCCTTCTCCTCGGACAACACGGTCGTGGTCGCCGCCCTCGGCGTGGTGCTGGTGCTGATGGAGACGGCGCGGCTCGCCTCCGACACGCGCAGCCTCTGGCTGCCGCCGCTGCTCGCCGCTCCGGTCGTCTTCTGGGACGATCCGGCCTTTCCGGTCACGCTGACCGTGCTGCAACTGGCGAACACGCTCGCCATGCTGCTGATCGTCGCCCTCGGCCATGCCTTCCTGATCCGCTCCGCCTGGGGCCGGCGCTGGCGGGCGGTGTCCGAGGACCGGATGGCGGCGGAACTGTGCGGCGTCGATGCCGCGGGCGTCTACCTCTCCGCCTATGCCGCCGCGGCGCTCGTCGCCGGCCTCACCGGCATCCTCGCCGTCTCCTACTACGGCAACATGGATTTCGGCGCGGGCCTCGTCTTCGGCGTGAAGGTGCTGTTCATCGCCGCGATCGGCGGGGCGGGGGCGCCGCTCCTCTCCGCCCTCGGCGGTGCGGCCATGGGCTTTGCCGAAACGCTCTGGAGCGCCTACGGCGATTTCCTGTGGCGGGACCTGGTGATCTTCTCCGCGCTCGTGCTGCTGCTGGTGATCTTCCGGAGGGAACGCCTGGTGCCGTAGGCGGCGTGCCCGCGGGTGGATCCTCGGGTCAGGCCCGAGGATGACGAAAGAAGAGAGATGTTCGGCCAAAGCGGCGGCACCGCATGCCGCACCGTTCAAGAGGCAGGCAACCTTGCCTCCCCTCCGTCATCCTCGGGCCTGACCCGAGGATCCACCCATGGGCACCGCGTTCATCAATCCTTAAGACCACTTCCCCCGCGCCCGGTCGTCGCTGTCCTTGGCCTCTACCCAGCCGCCTTCGCTGCCGTCGGCGAAGTGCTCCTTCTTCCAGAAGGGCGCGGAGGTCTTCAAGTAATCCATCACGAAGGACGCGCCGTCGAAGGCGGCGTGGCGGTGCGGCGCGACGGCGATGACGAGCACGATGTTGCCGCCCGGCGCGATTTTCCCGACGCGGTGGATGGCGGCGAGCCCGAGGAGCGAGAAGCGCTCGACGGCCTGCCGGCAGATGCGGCCGATCTCGGCCTCCGCCATGCCGGGATAATGCTCCAGCTCCAACGCCGAAAGCCGCCCGCCCTCGTCGCGGCAAAGACCGGTGAAGGCGACGACGGCGCCCGCGTCGGTCCGCCCGGCGGTGAGCCGCGCCATTTCCGCCGCGGCGTCGAAGTCCTCCGCCTGCACGCGCACGACGACCGGTGCCGAGGCGCCGGCCACCGCTCAGCCCCCCGTCATCGGCGGGAAGAGGGCGATCTCCCGCGCCCCGGCGATCGGCTCGTCGTGCTCGACATGCTCCTGGTCGATGGCGATGCGGATGACCTTCTCGTGCTCCAGCGCATGGGCGTAGTCCTCGCCGAGCGTCTTCAGGTGCCGGAGGAGGTCGCCGCCGGTCTTCACGGTGGCGGGCAGGTCGATCTCCTCCTCGCCCTTGCCGATCCGTTCGCGCACCCAGGCGAAGTAGACGAGCTTGGTCATCTCATTCGTCCACGATGTGCTTCAGCCCGGCGCGGAAATAGTCGTAGCCGGTGTACATGGTGATGAGCGCGGCTGCCCACAGCAGGGCGATGCCGATGCCCGTGACGACGCCGGTCTCGCCGGCGCCCGGCGGGACGCCGTCCATGGCGGGGCCGACGAGCAGCAGGCCGATGGCCACCATCTGGATCGTGGTCTTCCACTTGGCGATGCGCGTCACCGGCACGCTGACCTTGAGGTCGGCGAGATATTCGCGCAGGCCCGAGACGAGGATCTCGCGGCACAGGATGATGATCGCCGCCCAGATCGTCCAGCCGGCGATGGTGCCGTCGGCGGCCATCAGCAGCAGCACGGAGGCGACCAGCAGCTTGTCGGCGATCGGGTCCAGCATGCGGCCGATGTTCGACGTCTGGTTCCAGATGCGGGCGAGGTAGCCGTCGAAATAGTCGGTGATCGAGGCGACGACGAACAGGCCGAAGGCCGTCCAGCGCGCGAAGTCCGACGATTCCAGCCGCCCCTCGATGAAGAAGCAGAAAACGATCAGCGGAACGGCCAGGATGCGGCCGTAGGTGAGGAGGTTCGGGATGCTGTATGCGCGGGAGGCCATGGATTCTTCAGTCTCGACTGTGTCTGCGGCTAGATGAGGTCTTTGTGACGGTGCCGTCAACCTTTGTTTCCGGCAATTCTTGGCGAATTTACGGAGCGCCGCGCGAAGGCGCCGTCCAGCGCCGGTTTGCCGCAGCGGGAAAAGCGGGAAGGCGCGGGGCGGGGCTCACGTCGGCGGCTTGCCGTCCGTCGTGAAAGCCGCGGAAAACGCGCCTCCGCCGGCCAGCGTGCCCTCGCAGGAGATGGTCATCGGCCCCTTCATCGGGTTGCCGAAGCCGCAGGTGCCGCTCGCCTGGAAGACGTCCGGCTGGTCCGGCGTGTCGGTGCGGCTCATGATCACTTTGTCGAGATCGACCACGTCCGTGTCCGGCGTCGGGTTGTCGCCGTCCATGCCGCTGAAGGTGACGATGCGTCCGTCCGTCAGCACGAAGTAGAAGCCGACGCGCCCGTCCGGATAGGTGACGTTGAGCAGTTTTGCCGAGCAGGCGTCCGTGAGCTGCCGGTCGCCGACGACGAGCTTGCCGCAGCTTCCCGTCACGCCCGCCATCTGCGCATTGCCCACCTGGGTCTGCGCGCCGGCGCCCGTTGCCAGGAGGAGGAGGCCCGCGAGAGGCATGGTTCTCTTGAAGACGGTCATCGAACCTCGCTGTCGGTGAGGGAAGGGTGCGGGCATCCTAGCATCCGCCGGCGGGCCGGCGCCAGCTATCCCGCCGCGTCTTCGTGGAAATGGTTGTAGACGAGACGCGCGACGCTCTCCGAAATGCCGTCGACGGCCATGAGGTCCGCCATCGCCGCGCGCGAGACGGCCTTGGCCGTGCCGAAGTGCTGGAGCAGGGCGCGCTTTCGGGTTGGGCCGATGCCGGCGATCTCGTCCAGCGGGTTCCTGACCAGCTCCTTCTTGCGCCGCGCCCGGTGCGAGCCGATGGCGAAGCGGTGCGCCTCGTCGCGCAGGCGCTGCACGAAGTAGAGCACGGGATCGCGCGGCGGCAGCGAGAAGTCCGGCATGCCCTTCATGAAGAAGCGCTCGCGCCCGGCCTCGCGGTCCGCGCCCTTGGCGACGCCGATGGCCACCACCTGGTCGGTGATGCCGAGCTCTTCCAATATGGCGCGCACCGCCGTCATCTGCCCCTGGCCGCCGTCGATGAGGATGACGTCCGGCCAGGCGGGGAAGGGCAGGTCCGCGGCCTCCGCGCCGTTTTCGGCGGTGCGGTCCGGCAGGCCCTCTTCCTTGATCAGGCGCGAGAAGCGCCGGGTCATGACCTCCTTCATCATGCCGAAGTCGTCGCCGGGCGTGATGTCGGTCGATCTGATGTTGAACTTGCGGTACTGCCCCTTCACGAAGCCTTCCGGCCCCGCCACCACCATGCCGCCGACGGCATTGGTGCCCATGATGTGCGAGTTGTCGTAGATCTCGATGCGGCGCGGCACGTAAGGCAGCTTGAAGGTCGCGGCAAAACCTTCCAGCAGGCGCGACTGCGAGGCCGTCTCGGCGAGCTTGCGCCCGTGCGCCTCGCGGGCATTGGCCACCACGTGGTCGACGAGGTCCTTCTTCTCCCCGCGCTGCGGCACGGAGATCGCGACCCGGTGGCCGGAGCGCTCGGAGAGCGCCTGCGACAGGAGGTCCATCTCCTCCACCGTTTCCGAAAGCAGGATCTGCCGGGGACAGGGCTTGTCGTCGTAGAACTGCGCGAGGAAGGCGTTCAGCACCTCGGCGCCCGAAAGCTGCGGGTCGGCCTTCGGGAAATAGGCGCGGTTGCCCCAGTTCTGCCCGGTGCGGAAGAAGAAGACCTGGATGCAGGACACGCCCCCCTCGTGGTGGATGGCGAAGACGTCCGCCTCCTCCACGCCGGCCGGGTTGATGCCCTGGTGGCTCTGGACGTGGGAGAGCGCCGCCAGCCGGTCGCGGTAGACGGCGGCGCGCTCGAAATCGAGCTCTTCGGCGGCGGCGTTCATGGCCTCGGCCATGTGCGCCTTCACCTTCTGGCTCTTGCCGGAAAGGAAGTCCTTCGCCTCCTGCACCAGCTCGGCATAGTCCGCATCGCTGATCTCGTGGGTGCAGGGGCCGGAACAACGCTTGATCTGGTAGAGCAGGCACGGGCGCGTGCGCGTCTCGAACACGCTGTCGGTGCAGGTGCGCAGCAGGAAGGCGCGCTGGAGCGAGTTGATCGTGCGGCCCACCGCGCCGGCCGAGGCGAAGGGGCCGAAATAGTCGCCCTTGCGGCTGCGCGCGCCGCGATGCTTGAAGATCGCCGGCGCCCGGCTGTCGCCGGTCACGAGGATATAGGGAAACGACTTGTCGTCGCGCAGGAGCACGTTGAAGCGCGGGCGCAGGCGCTTGATGAGGTTCGCCTCCAGCAGCAGCGCCTCGGTCTCCGTGCGCGTCGTCACGAATTCCATGTTCGCCGTCAGGCGGATCATCTGCGTGATGCGGTTGGAGTGGCCGCGGCCCTGCGCGTAGTTCGTCACGCGCTTCTTGAGGCTGCGCGCCTTGCCGACATAGAGCACGTCGCCGGCCGCGTTGAACATGCGGTAGACGCCGGGGCTGTTCGGCAGGCGCTTGACGAAGAGCTGGATCAGCTCGGCGCCGATGAGGCCCTCCGGCACCTTGCCGCCCTCGTTCCAGTCGATGCCGGGCGTGACGGGGCCGGCGGCCGGGCTTTCCTGAAGCTCGTCCTCCTCGTCCGTCTCGTTCTCGTCATAGAGGATGCCGCCATCCTCCACCTTCCGGCCGTTCATTCCGCTATTCCCCCGACATCGGGTGTTTCCCAGGCGAGGTGCTGCCCGCCGTCGAGCGCTATCATTTGCCCGGTAATGGACGGCGTGTCGAACAAAAAGCGAACTGTGCGGCCGAATTCATCGAGAGAAGGCCCCCGGCGCAGGATCAGCCCCTCCACCTGCGCCTGGAAGGCGGCGTCGTCCTGGCGCTCGTTCGGCAGGGAAGGGCCGGGGCCGATGGCGTTGACGCGCACGCGCGGCGCGAAGCTCTGCGCCATGGTGCGCGTCGCCATCCACAGCGCCGACTTGGAGAGCGTGTAGGAATAGTAGCGCGGCGTCGGGTTCCAGACGCGCTGGTCGATGATGTTGACGATGGAGCCGGCCGCGTCCTCCGGCAACTGGCGCACGAAATCGCGGGCGAGGATCGACGGCGCCTTCACATGCACGGCGAAATGCCGGTCCCACAGGGCATCGTCGAAGGCCTCCACCGTATCGGGCTTGAAGAGGGAGGCGTTGTTGACGAGGAGGTCGAGCGGGCCGATGGCGGCGGTTGCCGCCTCGATGAGCCGCGCCGTCGCCGCCCCGTCCGCCAGGTCGCACCGTATGGCGGCGGCCGTCACGCCGCGCCGGGCGAGGTCGCGGGCGATCGCCTCCGCCTCGTCCACCGACTCGTTTGCATGGATGGCGACGGCAAAGCCGTTTGCCGCGAGGTCTTCCACGATGGCCTTGCCGATACGTTTCGCGCCGCCCGTCACCAGGGCCGTCTTCATGGGCTTCTTCAAGAAAAGTCCGTCCTGCCGATTCATTTGATTAACCGGCCAAAGATATAGACATCTCTGCGCAGGCTTAAACTCCCCCTGAAAATTGGTTGCGGAAAAATTAACGGCGGAAGCTGTTTCAAAGTAATTTGAAGTATATTTTATTATATTCTGCCATTATTGAAATTATGGTTAACAAATTCCCTGTTGTGTAAAAGACACATCAAATTTGTGCCGCGCGTGTGCCACAATCATTTCACATTTTGGCTCTTTCAATTCCTCAATCTTTATTCAATTTCCGCTCAACCGGGCGGGAAAAATGAAATGACGATGCCCGATAGCCTCCCAAAAGAGGGCGTCGTTTAGTAAAGGAGAATAACATGCGTACACTCATCGCCACCCTCGTCGCTTCCACGGTTTCCATGGTCGCCTTCCAGGCCGCTCACGCTGCCGACGCCATCGACGAAGTTCCGCAGGCTCCGGCCGCCGAATATACCGAGCCGGTCGTCAAGAACTGGTCGGGCGCCTATGTCGGCGGCACGGCTTCCTGGCAGAAGGGCAAGTTCAACGGCCAGGGCCAGGATCGCGGCCATGCGCTCGGCGGCGGCGTCTACGGCGGCTACAACATGCAGAGCGGCCAGCTCGTCTACGGCGGCGAAGCCGACCTCAACTACTCCGGCGTGGACAACACCTCCAACGGCTTCACGGCGAAGCAGGGCGTGAACGGCTCCATCCGCGGCCGCGTCGGCGTCGACCTGAACCCGGTCCTCGTCTACGGCACGGGCGGTATCGCGGCGTCCAACGTCGAGGTCAACAACGGCGGGGCCAAGGACGACGCGACCCTGCTCGGCTGGACGGCCGGCGTCGGTGCGGAAGCCTTCGTCACGGACAACGTCACGGCCCGCGTCGAATACCGCTACAGCGACTACGGCAAGAAGGACTTCCGCGGCGCCGGCGTCCGCAGCGGCTTCGAGGACCACAGCGTCCGCGTCGGCATGGGCGTGAAGTTCTAAGCCCGAACGGCTCTGGAAATGCGAAAAGGCCGGGGAGACCCGGCCTTTTCGTTGCGCTCAATCCTTGAACTGCGCGAAATCGGGGAACACCGCCTCGAAGCGCGCCAGGTAGCGCTTCAGCTTCGGCCGCCCGCGCTGCCATTTTCCGGCAAAGCGCAGTTCGATGTAGCGCAGCATGGCGGCGAGCGCGAAATGGCCGGCATTGGGCTTCTTGCCGAGGCGCGGCATGTTGGCCTCCAGGTGATCGAGCGCGCGCTCGACCTTCTGCCACTGGCGGTCGATCCACGGCTGGTGGATCTTTTCCTCCGGTCGGAAGCGGCGCTCGTAGACGATGGCGAGCAGGCAGTCGCAGACGCCGTCGGCGGTTGCCTCCAGCACGTCGACCTCCGTGCGCTTGGCGGCGTTGCGCGGATAGAGCGCGCCGCGCGTTTGGCGGTCGATAAAGTTCATGATCGCCCGGCTGTCGTAGACGGCGAGCCCGTCATCGGTGACCAGCGTCGGGATTTTTCCCAGCGGGTTGGCGGCGAGCAGTTCCGCCGGGTCGGCGTTCGTGTCGACGACGACCGCCTCGGCGGCAAGCCCCGCATGGTGCGCGGCCATGCGCACCTTGGTGGAGTAGGGCGAGGCATTGGAACAATAGATCTTCATGGGCGGGGTCCTGTTCTAGCGGATGGGCGGCTGTTCGATGGTTCTGGCGCGGCAGGCGGCACGGTCGACGTCGGGGCAGGTGCGGAAGGCAAGGTCCGCCGTCAGGCAGATGCGCACCTCCTCCAGCCGCCCGTCCTCGCAGGTGACCGCGATGCCCTTGCGGTCGAGGCCCGGATTGGCGGCGATGAAGGCTTCCTCCACCGCATCGGGCGCAAGGCGCCCGCCGCCGCGCTGCGATTTTAGCTCTTCCGGAACGTCGATGCGCTCGAAGGCCGCGCGGGTGACGGCGAAGTAATTCCTCTGGCCGAGCCCGGAACAGCTGCCGTGCTTGCGCCACTGGTGTCCGATAAGCCCCATCGATGGAATGATGTCGAGGACCGTACGGCCGAGGCTTTCCGGCACGCGGTCCGGCTCGCGCGTCGGGCAATATTCCGGATAGCCGCGCTCGTTCTGCGGCCAGAGCCCGTGCACGATGAAGCCGTGGTTCTCGCCGCGCCGGCACTGCTGCGTCCTGCCGGCGGAATCGTTTCCGGCGCACCAGGTCGGCGACCAGGAAAGCGACAGCACATAGAAATCGAAGCCCCTGCCGCGCGGGACCTCGGCCCGCGTCTCAGGCGCCGTGCGGCTCGTGTCCGTCTTCGCTCCTCCGGCGGGCTTTTCCTCGCTGCAGCCGGCGAGAAGCGCAAGCAGCAGGAGCGCGGATCGGGCAAGGACGGAGGAGGGCGGCCGGCTCATCATTCGGCGGCCGGCGCGCGTCCGGCAAGGGGGCGGCCCGGTCGTGCGCCGGAGACTGGGGGAAGACGAGGAAAAGGCATCATGAGGGCTCCCGGTTCGGGCGGCATTTGTTGCCGCCGGGCGCCAAAGGTCAAGAGGCCTTTGCTTCTCCGGTGATCCAGAAGGCCCGCGCCGAGGCGAAGCGGTCCTGCGCCAGCCGCTCCTTCAGGAAGGGCAGCAGCACGTCGAGCTCGCCCTTCAGCGTATAGGGCGGATTGACGACGATGAGCCCGGAGCCCGTCAGCCCCGTCGTCTCCCGGTCGCTCCTCACGACAAGCTCCGCGCAGAGCATCTTGGGAATGCCCGTTTCCTTCAGCGCCTTGTGGAAGGCGGCGACGGGCGTCCCCTTCTTCAGGGGATACCACAGGCAGTAGACGCCGCCGGCAAAGCGGCGCACGGCCTTTTCCAGCCCCTCCACCAGCCGCTCGTACTCCCCCTCGGCCTCGAAGGGCGGGTCGACCAGCACGAGGCCGCGCTTTTCCTTCGGCGGCAGGTGCGCGCCGAGCGCCAGCCAGCCGTCGAGCCTGGTGATGCGGCTCTGGAAATCGCCGTCGAACAGGCGGTGCAGCACCTCGTAGTCGTCCGGGTGCAGTTCCATGGCGGAAAGCCGGTCCTGCGGACGCAAGAGCATGCGCACCAGTTTTGGCGAGCCGGGATAATATGTTAGCCCGCCGTCCGGATTCAGTTCATGAACGGTCTTCAGGTAGGGCGCGAGGATTTCGGCGACGTTCGCCGGCATGTCGCCCGCCAGCAGCCGGCCGATGCCGCTCTGCCACTCGCCCGTCTTCTGCGCTTCCATGCCGGAAAGGTCGTAGAGCCCGATGCCGGCATGGGTGTCGAGCACGCGGAAAGCCTTGTCCTTGCCCTTCATGTAGGTGACGAGGCGCGCCAGAACGGCGTGTTTCAGCACGTCCGCGAAATTGCCGGCGTGGTAGATGTGGCGGTAGTTCATGCGGGATAAGGCGCCCTGATGCGACGATGAATTGTTGCGATGATAGAACGTTTTGCCTTTTGGCCGTTTCCGCTCTGCAATATAGAAAAGCCATGAACGTTGCGACCCCCCATCTCGGAAAACCGCGGATCGGCCATTCGGCCTGTCCGCACGACTGTCCCTCCACCTGCGCGCTCGACATCGAGATAGGCGCGGACGGCCGCATCGGCCGCGTCAAGGGCAGCACCGGCAACAGCTACACCGCCGGCGTCATCTGCGCCAAGGTCGCGCGCTATGCCGAACGCCTCTACCATCCCGAACGGCTGATGAAGCCGCGCGTGCGCAAGGGGGCGAAGGGCGGCGGCGAATGGGCCGACATCTCCTGGGACGCCGCGCTCGACGCGATCGCGGAGGCCTTCGTAAAGGCCGAGCAGGCGCACGGCAGCGAGGCCGTCTGGCCCTATTACTATGCCGGCACGATGGGTCTCGTGCAGCGCGATTCCATCGATCGCCTGCGCCACGCCAAGCGCTATTCCGGCTTCTTCGGCTCGATCTGCACGAATCCCGCCTGGACCGGTTTCACCATGGGGGCCGGAACGCTGCGCGGCCCCGATCCGCGCGAGATGGCGAAGTCCGATTGCGTGGTGATCTGGGGCACGAACCCGGTCTCCACCCAGGTCAACGTGATGACCCACGCGGTGAAGGCCCGCAAGGAGCGCGGCGCGAAGATCGTCGTCATCGACATCTACGACAACCCGACGATGAAGCAGGCGGACCTCGCGCTGAAGCTGCGTCCCGGCACGGACGCCGCGCTCGCCTGCGCCGTCATGCACGTCGCCTTCCGCGACGGCCATGCCGACCGGGCCTACATGGACAAGTACGCCGACGACCCGGCCGGGCTCGAGGCGCATCTTGCGACCCGCGATCCGCGGTGGGCCGCGGGGATCACCGGCCTCACGGTGGAGGAGATCGAAACCTTCGCCGCGCTCGTCGGCCGCACGAAGAGGAGCTATTTCCGCCTCGGCTACGGTTTCACCCGCAGCCGCAACGGCGCGGTCTCCATGCATGCCGCGCTCTCCGTCGCCACCGTGCTCGGCTCGTGGCAGTACGAGGGCGGCGGCGCCTTCCACAGCAATTCCGACATC
Source organism: Shinella agrisoli (assembly GCF_046557955.1). Classification (NCBI taxonomy): domain Bacteria; kingdom Pseudomonadati; phylum Pseudomonadota; class Alphaproteobacteria; order Hyphomicrobiales; family Rhizobiaceae; genus Shinella; species Shinella agrisoli. The sequence goes on from NZ_JBJIEP010000011.1 coordinate 55,077, forward strand.
TTCCACCTGCGCAAGGCCGAGCTCACCCTCGCAAGGATGGCCGATCCCGACATCCGCATGCTCGACCAGTCGCAGATCGGCCGCGTGCTGACCGGCGATGCCGTCGCGCTGCGCGGGCGCGGCCCCGTCACGGCGATGCTCATCCAGAACACCAACCCGGTGAACGTCGCGCCCGAGCAGCGCCTCGTGAAGCGGGGCTTCCTGCGCGACGACCTTTTCGTCGCCGTGCACGAGCAGTTCATGACCGATACGGCGCGGCTCGCCGACATCGTGCTGCCCGCCACCATGTTCGTCGAGCACGACGACATTTACCGCGGCGGCGGCCACCAGCACATCCTTCTCGGCCCCAAGCTCGTCGAGCCGCCGGCCACCGTGCGCACCAACCTCTTCGTCATCGAGGAACTGGCCAAACGGCTCGGCGTCGCCCATCTGCCGGGCTTCGGCCTTTGTGAGCGCGAGCACATCACGCGCATGCTGCCCTATTACGGGATGGATTTCGGCGGGCTTCGGGAGGCGAAGTGGATCGACTGCCAGCCGGATTTCGAGACCGCCCATTTCATCAAGGGCTTCGGTTTTCCGGACGGGAAGTTCCGCTTCCGCCCGAACTGGACGGGAACGCCGGCCCCCAACAAGCCGCCGAAGGCGCTCGGCGTCTTCGGTCCGCACGAGGCGCTGCCGGCCTTTCCGGATCACGTCGACCTCATCGAGGTGCCGGACGAGGCGCACCCGTTCCGCCTCGCCACCTCGCCGGCCCGCACCTTCCTCAATTCCACCTTCTCCGAAACAAAGGGCTCGCGCGAGCGCGAAGGCCGGCCGGAGGTGATGATCCATCCGAAGGACGCGGCGGCGAACGGCATCGGGGAGGGCGACATCGTGCGCCTCGGCAACGCCCGCGGCGACATCCGCCTGCATGCCAAGGTCACGGACGGCGTGAAGCCGGGCGTACTGGTCGCCGAAGGCATCTGGCCGAACTCCGCCCATCTCGACGGGGAGGGCATCAATGTCCTGACGGGCGCCGATCCGGTGGCGCCCTATGGCGGCGCCGCCTTCCACGACAACCGCGTCTGGCTGCGCAAGGCCTGATGCGAGGGCCCGATACCGAGGGAGTGTTCATGCTTGTCGAGACCCCGTCGCCCATCCGCATCGTCGAGCAGAAGACGGTCTGGAAGCGGTTCATCCACCTGCGCACCATCGTCCTGGAGCAGACCCGCGCCGACGGCCGGGTCGAATGGCTCGACCGCGAGGTGCACGACCACGGCGCGGCGGCGGCCGTGCTGCTCGTCGATCCTGCCCGCCAGTCTGTCGTGTTCGTGCGCCAGTTCCGCCCCGGCGCCTTCTTCGGCGGCCATCCGGACGGCTTCCTGCTGGAGGTGCCCGCCGGCCTCCTCGACGACGACGGCCCGCAGCAGGCCGTTGCCCGCGAGGCGATGGAGGAGACCGGTTATGCGGTCAGCGACGTCCGCCATGTCTTCGACACGTTCGCAAGCCCCGGCACGCTGACGGAGCGCGTCTCGTGCTTCGCCGCCCGTATCGACGCTGCACGTCGCGAGGGCAGCGGCGGAGGCGTCGAAGGCGAGGGGGAGGACATCGAGGTCGTCGAGATGCCGATCGATGAGGCCTGCGGCCTCATCGCCAGCGGCGGCATCGTGGACGCCAAGACGATCATGCTGCTGCAATGGCTGATGCTGAACCGCGGCGAATTCGCCTGAGATCGTCCAGGTGATTGCCCTGCGGCATTTGCCCCCTCACCCTAACCCTCCCCGCAAGCGGGGAGAGGGGGCGTGCCGGACGAATCGTTCATGGGAGAGGAAAGCCGCGCGGCATGTCTCTTTCGCCCCGCAGCCAGGAGAAGGCAGCCGGCGGGCCGGATGAGGGGGGGGCCTGGACGCGAACACCCCCGCCAAGCCTTGACAAACGGGCGCGGCCATGCGCTTTTCCGCGCGATTTTCTTGGGTAGCTGCGCCGGGAGCCTCCCGCGCGGCCCGTCAGCATTTCAGGATACCACGATGCACCGTTACCGCAGCCACACCTGCGCCGCTCTCCGCAAGTCCGATGTCGGCCAGACCGTCCGTCTCTCCGGCTGGGTCCACCGCGTCCGCGACCATGGCGGCGTGCTCTTCATCGACCTGCGCGACCATTACGGCATCACCCAGGTCGTCGCCGACCCGGATTCGCCCGCCTTCAAGCTGGCCGAGACCGTGCGCGGGGAATGGGTGATCCGCGTCGACGGCCTCGTCAAGGCGCGCACCGAGGAGACGGTCAACAGGAACATGCCGACCGGCGAGATCGAGCTCTATGCCCAGGAGATCGAGGTCCTTTCCGCCGCGAAGGAGCTGCCGCTGCCGGTCTTCGGCGAGCCGGACTACCCCGAGGACGTGCGCCTGAAATACCGTTTCCTCGACCTGCGCCGCGAGACGCTGCACAGGAACATCGTCAAGCGCACGCAGATCATCGCCGCCATGCGCAAGGGCATGGGCGAGGCCGGCTTTGCCGAATACACGACGCCGATCCTGACGGCCTCCTCGCCGGAAGGCGCGCGCGACTTCCTGGTGCCGTCGCGCATCCATGAGGGCAAGTTCTTCGCCCTGCCGCAGGCTCCGCAGCAGTACAAGCAGCTCCTGATGGTCGCCGGCTTCGACCGCTACTTCCAGATCGCGCCGTGCTTCCGCGACGAGGACCCCCGCGCCGACCGCCTGCCGGGCGAGTTCTACCAGCTCGACGTCGAGATGAGCTTCGTCACCCAGGAGGATGTCTGGGACACGATGGAGCCGATGATGACGGCCGTCTTCGAGGAATTCGCCGAAGGCAAGCCGGTCACGAAGAACTGGCCGCGCATCCCCTATGACGAGGCGGTCCGCAAGTACGGCTCCGACAAGCCGGACCTCAGGAACCCGATCGTCATGCAGGCCGTCACCGAGCATTTCGCCGGCTCCGGCTTCAAGGTCTTCGCCAACATGATCGCGTCCAACCCGAAGGTCGAGGTCTGGGCGATCCCGGCCAGGACCGGCGGCTCCCGCGCCTTCTGCGACCGCATGAACGCCTGGGCGCAGAGCCAGGGCCAGCCCGGCCTCGGCTACATCTTCTGGCGCAAGGAAGGCGAGAAGCTGGAAGGCGCAGGCCCCCTTGCCAAGAACATCGGCGAGGAGCGCACGGAGGCGATCCGCACCCAGCTCGGCCTCGACGATGGCGATGCCTGCTTCTTCGTCGCGGGCGATCCCGCGAAATTCTACAAGTTCGCCGGCGAGGCGCGCACCCGCGCCGGCGAGGAGTTGAACCTCGTCGACCGCGACCGCTTCGAGTTCTGCTGGATCGTCGACTTCCCCTTCTACGAGTGGAACGAGGACGAGAAGAAGATCGATTTCGCCCACAACCCCTTCTCCATGCCGCAGGGCGGCATGGAGGCGCTGTCCGGCGAGGATCCGCTCGCCATCAAGGCCTACCAGTACGACGCGGTCTGCAACGGCTTCGAGATCGCCTCGGGCTCGATCCGCAACCAGTCGCCGGAACTGATGGTCAAGGCCTTCGAGAAGGTCGGCCTCTCGCAGGGCGACGTGGAGGAGCGCTTCGGCGGTCTTTACCGCGCCTTCCAGTACGGCGCCCCCCCGCACGGCGGCTGCGCCTTCGGCATCGACCGCGTGGTCATGCTGCTCGTCGGCGCGAAGAACCTGCGCGAGATCTCGCTCTTCCCGATGAACCAGCAGGCGCAGGACCTCCTGATGAACGCCCCGTCGCCGGCAACGCCGGCGCAGCTGCGGGAACTGGCGCTGCGCGTCGTGCCGTCGAAGAAGGACTGAGCCTCGATCAAGACCCTGCGGGAACCCTTGGGCGCCCGGACCGTTCTCTTCCCGTCAAGTGAAGGAGAACGAACATGCGCAACAAGCTCTTTCTTGCCACGGCGGCAGCATTCCTGACGCTTTCCGCCGGGGCTTACGCCCAGGAGACGATCATCATCGAGGAGACCGATCCGGTCACCACCGAATCGACCGTGATCGTGCCGGGCGAGGTCCGCACCTATGTGATGGAACGCGAGGTTCCGTCGATCGCCTATGAAGGCGACGTGGTCGTCGGCAGGGTCATTCCGGATACGGTCGAGATCTATCCGGTCGACGACCATGCCGATTACGCCTACACGGTCGTCAACGAACGCCGGGTCATCGTGAATCCCGAGACCCGCACCGTCGTCGAAGTTCTCGAATAGTTCGGTCCCGAGAAAGGCCCGGCGCTGGGCGCCGGGCCTTCCGCCGACGCCACAATGCCGCGAATTCGCCGCCGGGCGATCCCAATTCCGCGCGCAATCGGTCGAAATGCACCTCTAGCGTGAACCCGCCTTATAATGGCGATTCAGAGACTGGAGGGACTTTCCATGACTGTGACCGAAGCGGACGATCCCGCATCATCCCGGCAATACCGGCATCCCGAGCCGCGCGGCAACCTTGCGGCGTTCCTGCGCTCGCCGGGCGTCAAGTTCATCATGATCGGCATCATCTCCGTGGCGCTGCTGGTGCCGCTGCTTCTCGTCTGGGGCCTGACGGAAGAGCGGGCGCAGCGGGCGAAGGAGGTCTCGAGCCGCATCGCCAACGGCTGGGGCGGCGACCAGGCGATCAACGGGCCCTATATCGCCGTGCCCTTCGACGTGCAGCGCAGCCGCGAGGTCGACGGACGCATGCTCGTCGAGCAGGTGACGGAATGGGCGCTCGTCATGCCGGAAACGCTGGACGTGACGGCGGACCTCAGGACCGAGGGACGCCGGCTGTCGATCTACACGCTGCCGGTCTACAACGGCGCGCTGACGCTGAAGGGCCGCTTCGGCGGCAGCATCCTTCAGGACCTCGCGCAATTCTCCGGCACGCCGCGGCTCGACCGCGCCATCCTCGTGCTCAACATCAACGACATCACCGGCATCCGCTCCGATGCCGGCGTGAAGATCGATAACGGCGCGGTGCGGCCGTTCGATCCCGGCATGCGGCAGATCTCCGCGATGACCGCCCGGGGCATCGACGGCTACGCCACGCCGCAATCGAGCGCCGGCGTGCACCGGCCGGTCGAGCGTGCGCTCGTCGAAAGCGGCTTCGCCTTCGAGATCGCGCTGTCGCTCAACGGATCGCGCAGCTTCGCCGTCGCGCCTGCCGGCCAGACGACGAGTTTTGCGGCGAAGGCCAATTGGCCGCATCCGGGCTTCGAGGGCCTCTTCCTGCCGGAGGAGAAGACCGTGACCGCGACGGACTTTTCCGCCCGGTGGACGATCCCCTATCTCGCCCGCGGCATCGACCGCGTGGCGAGCGGCCCGACGCTGCCGCTTGCGGGCAGCATGATGAGCATCAACCTGGTGGAGCCGGTACAGTTCTACCAGGTCGTCTCCCGCACGCTGAAATACTCCATCGGCTTCATCTCGCTCGTCTTCCTCGCCGTCTTCGTCGTGGAGCTGAAGGGCGGGCGCATGGTGCACTGGATCCAGTACGTGCTGACGGGCCTTGCGCTCATCGTCTTCTACGTGCTGCTGCTGGCGCTGGCCGAGCATACCGGCTTCACCATCGCCTATGCCGCTGCCGCGCTGGCGACGACGCTGCTGATCGCCGCCTATCTCGGCAGCGCGACCGGCAGCCGCAGGAACGGCCTGTCGCTCGGCGCCGTGCTGCTTGCCGCCTACGGCATCATGTACCTGGTGCTGCGCGAGGACGAATATGCGCTGCTCGCCGGCGCGCTGATCTCCTTCGTCACGATCGCCGCGACCATGTATGCGACGCGCCGCGTCGAATGGTCGGGCACGACGCAGGCCGGGAAAGCGTGAAAACCTCTCCTGCGTCATATGCCCGGGTCAAGCCCGGGCATATGACGGCGGGTGGCAAGGCCTGCGAACAAAAGGCGGCCCGCAAAGGGAAGGCAGCCAGTAAACAAAAAAGGCCGGAGCGGCGCTCCGGACCTTCCTTTGCCGAACTGTCGAGCGGCCTTGTTACTGGTTGGCCGTGACGGTGACGCCGAGCACCTGCGGGATGGTCTGCGGCGCGCCCATGGCGGCGCCCATGATCATCGGGAAGGGCACCGGCTCCTTCGGCTGGGCGCTGATCTTGAGGCTCTTCGGGTCGTCGAGATAGGTGTTGACCGCGGCCGAGATCTGGTTCTGCAGCTCAGGCATGTTGAGCTGCGCGATCATGATCGGGACGAGGCCCTTCAGCGACTGCGCCATCTGGTCGCCCGTCACGCCCTGTTCGCCGCCGGCATAGTCGAGCAGCTTCTTGGTGATCGAGGCGTCCTCGAAGGAGATCGAGGCGCTGTTGAAGGTCAGCTGCTGGACGAGGCCCATCATGGACATGCCCATGGCGGCGTTCGCCTCTTCCTTGTTCGGGTTGGCCTCGGCGGCCTTGATCGCGTCCTGCAGGCCCTTCAGGAATTCCAGCGTGTAGCCGGAGAATTCCAGCGCGAGGTTGAGGCGGCCGACATCGTTGAAGTCGAAGGCATATTCGTCGACGGTGAGCTTGCCGCTCGCCAGCTCCCAGCTGCCGGACATGCTGACCTTGCCTTCCAGCGACTGCATGCCGAGCTTGTTCAGCGCTTCCTTGGCCTTGGGGTCCTCGACCGTGGTCAGGTCCGCCTTGAGGTCGGAAAGCGTCGCGTCGAATTCGAGGCCCGCGTCGCCGTCCATGCGGGTGACGTTCGCCTCCATGCCGGACATGGAGAAGACTTCCTTGCCCTTGGCGGTGACGCTGACCGGTCCGGCGGTCGCCGATTCGTACATCAGCAGCGAATCGAGCGTGCCGGGAACGACGGTGCCCGGCACGGAGACGCCGTTCAGCGCCAGATCCTTCGCCGAAACCGTGGTCTCCGCCTCGGTGACGTTGAAATCCTCGAACGAGACGGTCTCGATCGTGTAGCCGCCTTTGCCGTCTTCCTCGACGCCTTCCATGGTGACGGTGCCCACCTTGAGGGGCTCTTTCGCGCCCGTCGCCTTCAATTCGGTGCCTTCCAGCGTCACCGTCGAGCCGTCGACGGCAACGTTCGAGTATCCGACGGATACGCCGCTCGTGGCATAGGTGGCATTCAGCTTGGCCATCAGATCCGCGCCGTCGAGCGCGAAAGCGGGGCTTGCCAGGGTGGCGAGCGCGGCGCCGGCGAGGAGGGTGCGGAAATGGGAGTTGCGCATCATGGATTGGCTCTCTTTCTGGATTTTTTGGTCGGCTGCCTTGCCGTTACCGCTCCTAAACGGGCGGTGCGGCAAATATATTCATGCATTGGGGAGTTTCCATGGAATTCTCCCGTCCTGTCCGCAGATTTCAAAGAAGCTTTACAAACTGCTATCCACAGCTCGATCGCCCGGATTCCTTGCCGCGAATCGGTCAAGCGTCTAGTCAAGGCCCATGGGACAAAACACCTTGCCGCCGGACGGCGGAGACGACAGCATCCAACCGGTCGACCTCAAGGCGGCGCTGGAAGAGCGCTATCTTGCCTATGCGCTGTCGACCATCACCCAGCGCGCGCTGCCCGATGTGCGGGACGGCCTGAAGCCGGTCCATCGCCGCATCATCCATGCGATGAGCGAGATGGGCCTTCGGTCCAATTCCTCCTTCAAGAAATGCGCGCGCATCGTCGGCGACGTCATCGGCAAGTTCCACCCGCACGGCGACCAGTCGGTCTACGACGCGCTGGTGCGCCTCGCGCAGGATTTCTCGCAGCGCTATCCGATCGTCGACGGTCAGGGCAACTTCGGCAATATCGACGGCGACAACGCGGCCGCCTACCGGTACACCGAGGCGCGCATGACCGAAGTGGCCACGCTCCTGCTCGAAGGCATCGACCAGGACGCCGTCGACTTCCGCCCGACCTACAACGAGGAGGACGAGGAGCCGGTCGTTCTGCCGGGCGCCTTCCCGAACCTCTTGGCGAACGGTTCCTCCGGCATCGCCGTCGGCATGGCGACCTCCATTCCCTCGCACAACGTGCACGAACTGTGCGATGCCGCGCTGCATCTCATCCGCAACCCGGAAGCGGACGTGGAGAAGCTGGTCGAATTCGTGCAGGGGCCCGACCTTCCGACCGGCGGCATCATCATCGACAGCCGCGAGAGCATCATCGAGGCCTACAAGACCGGGCGCGGCGGCTTCCGCGTGCGTTCCAAGTGGCAGACGGAGGATCTCGGGCGCGGCGGCTACCAGATCGTCGTCACCGAGATTCCCTACCAGGTGCAGAAGTCGCGGCTGATCGAGAAAATCGCCGAGCTGCTTCTCGCCCGCAAGCTGCCGCTGCTCGAAGACATCCGCGACGAATCGGCGGAGGACGTGCGCATCGTGCTGGTGCCCAAGAGCCGCACGGTCGACCCGACCATCCTGATGGAATCGCTCTTCAAGCTCTCCGAGCTCGAAAGCCGCATCCCGCTCAACATGAACGTGCTGTCGATGGGGCGCGTGCCGAAGGTCATGGGCCTCAAGGACGTGCTGGTCGAATGGCTCGACCACCGCCGCGAAGTCCTCCAGCGCCGCTCGCGCCATCGCCTTGCCGCCATCGACCGGCGGCTGGAAATCCTCGCCGGCTACCTCGTCGCCTATCTCAACCTCGACGAGGTGATCCGCATCATCCGCGAGGAGGACGAGCCGAAGCCCGTGCTCATGGAAACCTTCACGCTGACGGACGTGCAGGCCGAGGCGATCCTCAACATGCGCCTTCGGTCGCTGCGCAAGCTGGAAGAGTTCGAGATCCGCACCGAGTTCGACAACCTGTCGAAGGAGAAGGCGGAGATCGAGGCGCTGCTCGCCTCCGGCGACAAGCAGTGGCAGACGGTCGCCTGGGAAATCGGCGAGGTCCGCAAGAAGTTCGCCAAGGCGACCGAGCTCGGCCGCCGCCGCACCCAGTTCGCCAGCGCCCCGGAAGCCGACGTCGAGGCCATCCAGCAGGCGATGATCGAGAAGGAGCCGGTCACGGTCGTCATCTCGGAGAAGGGCTGGATCCGCGCGCTGAAGGGCCACATGTCCGATACGTCCGGCCTCCAGTTCAAGGAGGGCGACGCGCTGAAGGTGGCCTTCCCGGCGCAGACGACGGACAAGGTGCTGGTCGTCACGACCGGCGGCAAGGTCTTCACGCTCGGCGCCGACAAGCTGCCGGGCGGGCGCGGCCACGGCGAGCCGCTGCGCATCATGGTGGACATGGAGAACGACCAGGACGTGCTGACGGCCTTCGTGCACGATCCCTCGCGCAAGGTCATCGTCGCCTCCCAGGCCGGCAACGGCTTCGTGGTCGCGGAAAGCGAGATGGTCGCCAACACCCGCAAGGGCAAGCAGGTGATGAACGTCTCCATGCCGGACGAAGCGAAACTGGTGGTGCCGGTGCGCGGCGACCACGTCGCCGTCGTGGGCGAGAACCGCAAGATGCTGGTCTTCCCGCTCGCGCAGCTTCCGGAGATGGCGCGCGGCAAGGGCGTGCGCCTGCAGCGCTACAAGGATGGCGGCATCTCCGACATCCGCTGCTTTGCGATGGCCGACGGCCTCACCTGGGACGACAGCGCGGGCCGCAACTTCGTGCGCACGAAGGACGAGCTCCTCGAATGGATGGGCGACCGCGCCGGCGCCGGCCGCACCGTGCCGAAGGGCTTCCCGAGAAGCGGCAAGTTCAGCGGGTGATCAGCCGGAATAGGGGACGCTGACGTCGCGCAGGAACCGGGACGCCCCCTCTTCGTCGATCTCGCCGGCGGCCACGGCGAGGACGAAGGTATAGAGCGTCGCATCATCCGTTGCGATCTCGAAACCGTTGTCCATCAGGAAGACCGCGGCTGCGACCACTGCAATGCGCTTGTTGCCGTCGACAAACGCATGGTTCTTCGCCAGCCCGTACAGATAGGCGGCGGCGAGCTCGAATATATCCTCGCAGCCATAATATGCCTTGTTGACAGGACGGGACAGGGCCGACTCGAAAGCGTTTTCGTCGCGCAACCCGGCCGCGCCGCCGAACCTCTGGATCTGCATGGCATGCAGCCGCTCGACGAGCGGGCGTTCGAGAAAGACGATGTTCATTCCGCAAGCTTTTTGAGCGCCACCTTGTAGCGGTTCATAAACTTCTCGGCATGTCCCAGCTGCCGCTCGAAATCGCCGTCTGCCGGGCTGAGGACGAGCCTGCTGCCTTCGCTTGTCATGGTAATCTCGTCCCCCGCCTTGAGGCCCATGCGGTCAAGCACGTCCTTCGGAATGATGATGCCTTCGGAATTGCCGATCTTGCGGATGGTGACGTTCATGGTCATGGTTGGTTACCCTTCGTTATAACAGAGTTATAACATGGTGGTCCGTGAACTGCAACCTCACCCCGTGAACGGGAACTCCGCTGCCGCGTCGCCCTGCCTGGCGGCGCGGGCCTTCGAGCGCATCTGCCAGAGCGAGTGGGAAAGCAGGGCGAGGATCAGGATCGAGCCGCCGATGAGGGTTTGGGTGGTCGGCGTCTCGGCGAAGACGATCCAGACCCAGATGGGAGCGAGCACCGTTTCCAGGAGATAGAACATCCCCACTTCCGGCGCCGAGAGGTAACGCGGCCCCGTCGCCAGGCAGAAGAAGGCGAGCGGGATCATGACGAGCCCGTTGAACAGGATGAAGCCGGGGCTGGCGATCTGGAAACCCGTTTCGGGCAGGAGAAGCAGCGCCGCGATGCCGGGGAGGATCGCGGTGACGAGCGGCACGAAACCCATGTCCATACCGCTGCGGCGGCTGAGCGTGATGGCGCAGGCGAGCAGGAAGGCCGATGAGGCCGCCATGGCGTCGCCGAAGAAATTGCCGCTTTCGAGCCCGTCGTGCACGATCAGCGCCACGCCGGCCACCATGGCGGCCATGGTGAGGAGCGTGGCGTTGGAGGGGCGCTCGCCGAGGAAGATCCAGGAAAGGATCGCGGCGAACATCGAGGTGAAGGCGAGGATGAAGACGACATTTGCCGTCGACGTGTTGAACACCGCCAGCATGAAGGTCAGCGAATTGATGCCGTAGAGGAGGCCGATCAGCAGGCCGAGGGGGCCGGGGACCAGCGCCACGCGCCTGCCGAGCGCGAAGCGGACGACGGACCAGGCAAGAAGCGCCATCGCGAAGGTGGCGATGCTGCGCGTCGCCAGCACCGACCAGACCTCGCCGTCGGCGGAGCGGATCAGCGGGATGTCGAAGGAGAGGGCGAGGCCGCCGACGGCGGTGATGAGAAGGCCCTTGCGGTGAAGGGCGGGATCGTTCGTTGGGGGCACGGCGGAACCGATTCTGGCTTACGGGGTGGCATTCTCGCCGTTATAGCGCTCCCAGCCGCGCGGCATCAGGTGTTCCTGCGGCAAAAACTTTGTTTTGTAGTCCATCTTGCGCGATCCCTTGACCCAATAGCCGAGATAGACGTGCGGCAGGCCGAGCGCTTTGGCGCGGCGGATGTGGTCGAGGATCATGAAGGTGCCGAGCGAGCGGTCGGCTAGCTCCGGATTGTAGAAGGAATAGACCATGGACAGGCCGTCGCCCATGCGGTCGGTGAGGGCCACGGCGAGCAGTTCGCCCTGCGGCCGTTCCTTCAGGCCGGAGCCTTCCTCGCGCAGGCGGTATTCGATGACCTTGGTGTGGACATGCGTGTCCTCCACCATCATCGCATAGTCGAGCACCGACATGTCCGACATGCCGCCCTTCTGGTGGCGCGCGTCGAGATACTGGCGGAAGAGGGAATACTGCTCGCTTGAAGGCTCCGCCGGATATTCGTGCGAGACGAGGTCGCTGTTCGTCGCCAGCACACGGCGCATGGAGCGGCGCGGCGTGAACTCGTTGACGAGGATGCGCACGGAGATGCAGGCGCGGCAGGTTTCGCAGGCCGGGCGGTAGGCGATGTTCTGCGAGCGGCGGAAGCCGCCCTGGGTGAGGAGGTCGTTCAGCTCTGGCGCACGCTCACCCACCAGGTGGGTAAACACCTTCCGCTCCATCTCCTGCGGCAGGTAGGGACAAGCCGCCGGCGCGGTGAGATAGAACTGCGGAGAGGATGTTGCCTGCGTATTCATCGGCCGTGCGGCGACTCCGTCGCTGTGTGACGCTTCTATGCCAATACCATGGCCTAGTTGAAGAAAAGGTCAACTGGAGGATTTCGTCCGCACGTTCCTGTCGTCAGTACCGGTCGCGCCGGACCACCACGGTGCCGAGCAGAAGGTCGTGCAGCAGGCGGCCGCGATCGGTGAAGAGGCCGACGAGCACGATGAAGGGCGTCAGCAGCGCGTTGCCGATCCAGAACAGGACGAGATGCACGATCGCCGTCAGGAAGTCGATCGGCCGTCCGTCCACGCGGGCGAGCGCAAGGCCCATCACGTTCATGCCGGCGCTCGCCTGGGAGGGGCCGCCCATCGTCAGGCCGAAATAGAGCATGGCGACGATGGCGAAGAGCGCCGGATAGAGGAAGAAGCCGAGGCCGAGCGTCAGGAGGCCGAGGAAGAAGACCACCACCGCGGCCGGAATCCACAGAAGGGCGACGATCGCGTAGTCGATCAGGAAGGCGAAGACCCGGCGCGACAGCACGCCGCGATAGGCCTGCCAGTCCGTCGTCGGAACCCGCGTCTCGTTGAAATCAGCGCTCATCTGCCTGTCTCCCGAATGGAACATGGCTTTCATATGGGGATGCTGCGATGGAAAACAACGGGGTGGCGGGGCCCTGCTATTGCCGCTTTGCCAGATGCCGCGCCACGTCCATCGCGAAATAGGTCAGGATGCCGTCGCAGCCGGCGCGCTTGAACGCCAGCAGCGTCTCCAGCATCACGCGCTCGCCGTCGATCCAGCCGTTCATGGCGGCCGCCTTGATCTGGCTGTATTCGCCGGAGACCTGGTAGGCGAAGACCGGCAGGCCGAAGGCTTCCTTCATGCGCCAGCAGATGTCGAGGTAGGGCAGGCCCGGCTTGACCATCAGCATGTCCGCGCCCTCCTCGACGTCGAGCGCCGCGTCGCGGATCGCCTCGGTCCCGTTGGCGGGGTCGATGTAATAGGTCTTCTTGTCGCCCTTCAGCAGGCCGCCGGTGCCGATCGCGTCGCGATAGGGGCCGTAGAAGGCGGAGGCGAACTTCGTCGCATAGGACATGATGCCGACGTTCTGGTGCCCGGCTTCGTCGAGCGCCCGGCGGATCGCGCCGATGCGCCCGTCCATCATTTCGGAGGGCGAGATGATGTCGGAACCGGCGTCCGCCTGGATGACGGCCGCCTTCGCCACCAGCTCGACCGTCTCGTCGTTGACGATGACGCCGTCGCGCAGCACGCCGTCGTGGCCGTGGCTCGTGAAGGGATCGAGCGCCACGTCGGTGATGACGCCGATGTCCGGCACGGCCTTCTTGATGGCGCGCGTCGCCTCGTTGATGAGGTTGTCGGCGGCAAGGCTGTTCGAGCCGGTCTCGTCGCGCAGGCTCATGTCGATGTTGGGGAAGGTGGCGAGCGCCGGAATGCCGAGATCGGCCGCTTCCTTCGCCGCCTCGACGAGCCTGTCGACGCTCATGCGGCTGACGCCCGGCATCGCGGCGACCGGATCGACCACGTTCGTGCCCGGCACGACGAAGACCGGCCAGATGAGATCGTCGACCGTCAGGCGGTTTTCCTGCACGAGGCGGCGCGTCCAGTCGGCCTTCCGGTTGCGCCGCATGCGGCGGTGGCCGGTGATCTCGTCGACGATGTTGCTGCTGCCGCTCATGATGCCGTTTCCTCGCGTGGACATGATTGGCGCCTCCTTACCACGCCGGCCCCGCCAATCAAATCGCGGGGAAGGCGAGGGGGCCTGCGGCATATGGCCGTGCATGAAGCGTTTTGCGGGCTTTATGCCGGCCTTCCTTGCCCTTACTGTCCGCCGCATGGCTGCTGATTCTGCAAAGGGCCCGAGACCGAGCCTGACCGAAACGCTCTTCATGCTGTTCCTGCGGCTGGTGGCAGTGGCCTCGCTGTGGTTCGCGCTCCAGTACTGGGCGATGCTGACCGGCTTCTCCTTCGGCGGGCAGGGGCGTTTCGACCTGCTGCCGCCGGCCTGGAAGGCGGCCTATACCGCGCTTGCCGTGCTCTTTCCCGTCGCCGCCGTCGGGCTCTGGCTTCTCGTCTCCTGGGGGCCGGTGATCTGGCTCATCGCGGCGGCAACGGAGATCGTCATGCACGAGGTCTATCCGTCCGTCTTCGGCATCAACAGGCTGCTCGTCTTCATGCACGGCGCCGTCGCCGTCGTCTTCGTTCTCTTCCGCGTGGCGCTCTTCATCCAGCGGCGCCGGCAGGCCCGTCCGGTAAGGACTGATTCACCCTGAGACAGGGTCGCCTTCCGGTAAGGCGCTGTTAAGGCTGCGGTTTAAGTAGAATTTTAGATGCATTCGCTAGGTTCTCACTCAAGGCGGGAAACGAATCAACACCGCCAAACGAAACAGTGAGGCAGTAAACCATGAACACCAAGATCAAGCCGCAGCAGGCCCCCGCCGTCGATCCGCAGGAAGACGCGATCCGCAACCTCTATCTGGAATCCCTCCACCTCGTCGAGCGCCTGCACCGTCGCCTGCTCGACGTCATCAAGGACGAGTTCGACCGCGCCGGCCGCTCCGACGTCAATGCCGTCCAGGCGCTGCTCCTCTTCAACATCGGCAATTCGGAGCTGACGGCCGGCGAGCTCCGTTCCCGCGGCTACTATCTCGGCTCGAACGTCTCCTACAACGTCAAGAAGCTGGTCGACCTCGGCTTCATCAACCACCAGCGCTCGCGCATCGACCGCCGTTCCGTCCGCATCAGCCTGACGGAAAGCGGCCAGGAGGTCGCCGAAACCGTCGCCAAGCTCTACGAGCGCCATATCGGCTCGATCCAGAAGGTCGGCGGCATCGGCGAGGGCGAGTTCAACCAGATGAACAAGCTCCTCCAGCGCCTCGACCGCTTCTGGAACGACAGCATCCTCTACCGGCTGTAATTCCGGGCGACATTTCCGATCTCCTCCATGAAAGCCGGCCGCGTCCCCTGCGCGTCCGGCTTTTCGCGCTCCTGCGCCCCGGCCCGAGACACGAATTGGCCATATTGCTGTGACACCCGGACGATGGGCTTAAGGTATGCGCGGGCGGCGGGGCCGGTTTGCGTTTGTTAACCCTGTTCGTGATAGCTGCATCGGGTATGGGCCTTTTGGTCGACTGCCGCGTGCGCCTCGCCGCTCACGGCGGCGTCTCAGGAGATGGTAGGATAGATGTCTCGCAAAACCGGATTTGATGTGTTCTCGCGCCGCGCATTCCTGCGCTCTGCCGCAACCTTCGGCGCCGCTGCCGTGGCCGGCCCGACGCTGGCCCAGACGGCGATCGACGATATCCTCAATGCTCCGCGCCGCGGCAACTGGGACGACCAGTTCGATGCCGAGGCTTCGCGTACCGCCGTCGCCGTCGTCTCCAACAACCCGATCTTCGGGTCGGGCAGCACGGGCTACCTCCAGCAGGCGATCTTCGACTACCAGAACATCGTGTCGAGCGGCGGCTGGCCGGCGGTCAACACGCAGCAGAAGCTGGAAATGGGCGTTGCCGACCCGGCCGTCCAGCAGCTGCGCCAGCGCCTGATCATCTCCGGCGACCTGCCGCGCGCGGCCGGCGTCTCGGGCACCTTCGATTCCTACGTGGACGGCGCCGTCAAGCGCTTCCAGGCCCGTCACGGCCTGCCGGCCGACGGCGCGGTCGGCGAATATACGCTGAAGGCGCTGAACGTGCCGGCGGACGTGCGCCTCGGTCAGCTCCAGACGAACCTCGTCCGCCTCCAGGCGATGTCAGGCGACCTCGGCCGCCGCTATGTCATGGTCAACATCCCGGCCGCCTATATCGAGGCCGTGGAGAACGGCCGCGTCGCCTCGCGCCACACGGCCATCGTCGGCAAGATCGACCGCCAGTCGCCGGTGCTGAATTCCAGGATCTACGAAGTGATCCTGAACCCCTACTGGACCGCGCCGCGTTCGATCATCCAGAAGGACATCATGCCGCTGATGCGCAAGGACCCGACCTATCTCGAGCGCAACGCGATCCGCCTCTTCGACGGCTCGGGCAACGAGGTCTCGCCGGAGACGGTCGACTGGAACGCCGAAAAGGCGCCGAACCTGATGTTCCGCCAGGACCCGGGCAAGATCAACGCCATGTCCTCGACGAAGATCAACTTCCACAACGAGCATCAGGTCTACATGCACGACACGCCGCAGCAGGGCCTGTTCAACAAGCTGATGCGCTTCGAATCGTCCGGCTGCGTGCGCGTGCAGAACGTGCGCGACCTCTCCGTCTGGCTGCTCAAGGAAACCCCCGGCTGGTCGCGCCAGCAGATGGAGGCGACCATCAAGAGCGGCGTCAACACGCCCATCAAGCTCGCCGAGGAAGTGCCGGTCTACTTCACCTACATCACCGCCTGGTCGGCCAAGGACCGCGTCGTGCAGTTCCGCGACGACATCTACCAGAAGGACGGCGCGACGGAGCTAGCGCTCCAGACCGGCTACAACCAGGAAGGCGGCCAGTCCGTCGAGAGCGATCTGCTGCCGCAATAATCACGGCGTCGCGAATGCGTCGGGCCGCGTCCTCCTCTGGAAGACGCGGCCTCTGGAAGACGCGGCTTTTTTGATTCAGGGCTTGCTTGAAGATGTGTCCTCTATGGGATACATTTTCCCAATGTTCACGCTGATTGCGAGCAGCAAGTTCGAGAAATGGTTCGACGGCCTCAGGGACTACCGTGCCAGCGCCCGTATTCGTCAGCGGCTGGCCCGTCTGGAACAGGGGCATTTTGGAGATGCGAAGCCTGTCGGCGATGGCGTCAGCGAGATGCGCATCGATTACGGTCCCGGCTATCGCGTGTATTTCATGCGTAGCGGCCCGGTTGTCATCGTTCTCCTGTGTGGCGGGCACAAGGGGAGCCAGAACAGGGATATAGATGAGGCCAAACGGATCGCGCGGGAATGGAAGGAGTGAAGATGCAGAAAAAGGCAACGTTCAAGCCGTTCGATCTTGCCCGGAACCTCGACAGCGAGGAAGAGATCGTCGAATTCCTCGCCGCTGCCTTCGAGGAGGGCGATGCGGCGCATATCGCCCATTGCCTCGGCATTGTCGCACGGGCGCGCAACATGGCCCAGCTTGCCCGGGATGTCGGCATGAGCCGTCCGGCGCTCTACAAGGCCCTTAGCGGCGAGGGCAATCCGGAATTTGCGACGGTCGTGAAGATCATGCAGGCGCTCGGCTTCGGCCTTGCGCCGGTGTCGCGGAAAGGCGACGAGGCCGCTTAGGCGCTTCCGGCGGATGAGAGCGTCCTTGTCGTTTTTGTCCTATATGGCGCGCGGAAATGGCGCAAACCGTGGAGCGGATATTGCCCTTGCCATGCGAGGACGATAAACACCGTGCCACCTGACCCTAAGGAGCCTCGAGGATGAGCCAGTCTTCCGCCACCGAAGTTTTCTTCACGCGTTCCCTTGCCGATACCGACCCGGAGATTTTCGGCTCCATCCAGAAGGAACTTGGTCGCCAGCGCCACGAGATCGAGCTGATCGCCTCGGAGAACATCGTCTCGCGCGCCGTGCTCGAAGCGCAGGGCTCGATCATGACGAACAAGTATGCCGAAGGCTATCCGGGCAAGCGCTACTATGGCGGCTGCCAGTTCGTCGACATCGCCGAGGAGCTCGCTATCGAGCGCGCCAAGAAGCTGTTCGGCGTCAACTTCGCCAACGTGCAGCCGAATTCCGGCTCGCAGATGAACCAGGCCGTCTTCCTCGCGCTGCTCCAGCCGGGCGACACCTTCATGGGCCTCGACCTCAATTCGGGCGGGCACCTGACGCACGGCTCGCCGGTCAACATGTCGGGAAAATGGTTCAACGTCGTCTCCTACGGCGTGCGTGAAGGCGACCACCTGCTCGACCTCGACGATGTCGCGGAAAAGGCCCGCAAGCACAAGCCGAAGCTCATCATCGCCGGCGGCACGGCCTATTCGCGCATCTGGGACTGGAAGCGCTTCCGCGAGATCGCGGACGAGGTCGGGGCGTACCTGATGGTCGACATGGCGCACATTGCCGGCCTCGTCGCCGGCGGCCAGCATCCCTCGCCGTTCCCGCATTGCCATGTCGCCACCACCACGACGCACAAGTCGCTCCGCGGCCCGCGCGGCGGCGTCGTGCTGACGAACGACGAGGACATCGCCAAGAAGATCAACTCCGCCGTCTTCCCGGGTCTCCAGGGCGGCCCGCTGATGCACATCATCGCCGCCAAGGCGGTCGCCTTCGGCGAGGCGCTGCAGCCGGAATTCAAGGACTACGCCGCGCAGGTCGTCAAGAACGCCAAGACGCTCGCCGAGACTCTGAAGGCCGGCGGCCTCGATATCGTCTCGGGCGGCACCGACAACCACCTGATGCTGGTCGACCTGCGCAAGAAGAACGCCACCGGCAAGCGCGCCGAAGCCGCGCTCGGCCGCGCCTACGTCACCTGCAACAAGAACGGCATCCCGTTCGACCCCGAAAAGCCCTTCGTCACCTCGGGCGTGCGCCTCGGCACGCCGGCCGGCACGACCCGCGGCTTCAAGGAAGCCGAGTTCAAGGAGATCGGCAACCTGATCGTCGAGGTCCTCGACGGCCTGAAGGTCGCCAATTCCGACGAGGGCAATGCCGCGGTCGAAGCCGCCGTGCGGGAAAAGGTCGTCAAGCTGACGGACCGCTTCCCGATGTATCCGTACATGTAAGCAAGGATAGAGAATGCGCTGCCCCTATTGCGGTTCGGAAGATACGCAGGTGAAGGATTCCCGTCCGGCTGAGGACGGGGCCGCCATTCGCCGCCGGCGCATCTGCCCGGATTGCGGCGGTCGGTTCACGACCTTCGAGCGGGTGCAGCTGCGCGAGCTGATGGTCGTCAAGAAGACGGGCCGCAAGGCCCCCTTCGACCGCGACAAGCTCCTGAAATCCTTCGAGATCGCGCTTCGAAAGCGGCCCGTCGACCGGGACCGCATCGAACGCGCGGTCTCGGGTATCGTCCGCCGGCTCGAAAGCTCCGGCGAGACGGAGATCTCCTCCGAGGAAATCGGCCTCCAGGTGCTGGAGGCGCTGAAGGCGCTCGATGACGTGGGCTTCGTGCGCTACGCGTCGGTCTACCGCGACTTCTCCCATGTCGACGACTTCGAGAAGATCCTCGCCGAGGTCGCCGCCAAGATCGCCCGGGATCCGGGCGCCGACGGCTAGATGCCCGGCCGCGCCGAAGACGACGAGCGCTTCATGGCGGCGGCGATCCGCCTCTGCCGCCGCAATCTCGGCCTGACCTCCACCAATCCTTCCGTCGCCTGCCTCATCGTCAGGGATGGCGTGATCGTCGGCTCGGCCGTCACCGCGCCCGGCGGAAGGCCGCATGCGGAAACGCAGGCGCTCGCCGAGGCCGGCGAGGCGGCGCGCGGGGCGACCGCCTATGTCACGCTCGAACCCTGCTCGCACCACGGCAAGACGCCGCCCTGCGCCGATGCATTGATCGCGTCCGGCGTCGCGCGCGTCGTCGTCTCGGTGACCGATCCGGACGAGCGCGTGGCGGGCAGGGGGCTTTCGATGCTGCGCGATGCCGGCATCGCGGTCGAGACGGGCGTGCTGGAGTCGGAAGGCCGGGCGGCGCTCGCCGCCTACCTGATGCGCCAGACGAGGAAACGGCCCCATGTGACTCTCAAGCTTGCCGTTTCGAGCGACGGCATGCTCGGCCGGCTGGGGGCGGGGCAGGTGGCGATCACCGGGCCGGTCGCGCGCGGGCAGGTGCATGTGCTGCGCGCCGAGACGGACGCGATCCTCGTCGGCATCGGCACGGCGCTCGCCGACGACCCGGAGCTGACCTGCCGCCTGCCGGGCCTCGAAGCCCGCTCGCCGGTGCGCATCGTGCTCGACCCGCGCGTGGAGCTGCCGCCGGCGTCGAGGCTGGCGCGCACGGCGCGCGACGTGCCGGTCATCGTGGTGGCGGGGAAGGTGGATGATGCTTCCTTCCCCGAGGGAACCGAGCGTCAAACTCCCGTCTCCCCCCTTGCGAGGGAGATGTCGGCCCAGCCGACAGAGGGGGGCGGTGCGGCATATGCTTCTGCCGGATCGAAGCCGATGCGGTCGCGGAGCCACCCCCCTCTGTCACCTCCGTTGACATCTCCCCAGCAAGGGGGGAGAGAGGCGTTTGAGGCCCGCGCCGCCGCCCTCGAAGCCTTGGGCGTCGAGGTGCTGATCTGCGATCCGCACCGGCTCGACGACCTGCTGGTGGCGCTCGCCACGCGCGGCATCTCCTCGCTGCTGGCCGAAGGCGGGGCGCGGACGGCGCGCTCCTTCCTCGATGCCGGGCTGGTCGACCGGATCCTGCTTTTCAACGGCGCAGTTCCTGTTGGCGAAGGCGGGATCGCGTCCCCATGTGTATCCGGGCGCATGCCGGAGGGCTTTTCGCTGCGCCGGACGGCCCGCTACGGCGCGGACATTCTGGAAGAATACGAAAGAGGCGATTGATGTTTACCGGCATTGTCACGGATATCGGAACGGTGGAGAAGGTCGAGCCCATGAACGAGGGCATCCGCCTGCGCGTGCGCACGAACTACGACCCCGCCACCATCGACATGGGCGCTTCCATCGCCCATTCCGGCACCTGCCTCACGGTCACGGCCCTGCCGGAAGAGGGCTCCAACGCCCGCTGGTACGAGGTGGAGGCCTGGGAGGAGGCGCTGCGGCTGACGACGATCGGCGAGTGGACGCCCGGCACGCGCATCAACCTCGAGCGTTCGCTGAAGATCGGCGACGAGCTCGGCGGCCACATCGTCTCCGGCCATGTCGACGGCAAGGCGGAGATCCTCTCCGTCGAGGCCGAGGGCGATGCCACGCGTTTCCGCATCCGCGCGCCGGAAGGGCTGGAGCGCTTCGTCGCGCCGAAGGGTTCCGTCGCGCTCGACGGAACCTCGCTCACCGTCAACGCGGTCGACGGCGCCGTCTTCGACGTGCTCATCATCCGCCACACGCTCGAAGTGACCACCTGGGGCGAGCGCAAGGCGGGCGACTTCGTCAACTTCGAGGTCGACACCATGGCGCGCTATGCGGCGCGGCTCGCCGAGTTCCCCGCGCCCAAGGCGTGACGGCGGCGTGACAGCCGGGCGGCATTGTCGCGGATCGGCACGCAAAAGGATCGGATTTCCGTTCCCCGGGTAACGATATCGATACTCCTCCGCTTCTAGGGTGCGCGCATCGGACCCTTGGAGACCGCTCTAGCATGACGCCCGACTACCAAACCCTGCTCCTCGCGATCGGGCTGTCCGGCTTCTGCCTCTCAGCCACGCTGTTCGCTTCATGGATGTCCGCGCGCGTCGAGCGTTTCCTGCTCTCCTGGTCCCTCGGCATCGGCTGCATCGTGCCGGCGGTCACGGCCTACAGCATCTATTTCGAGAATCCGGACTACCGGATCGGAAGCCTCGCCTTCATGCTGCAGTTCCTCGGCTTCGCCTTCATCTACGGCGCGGCCTACCGGTTTCGCACCGGGCGGAGAGGGCGCGGGCGCATGGTCGTGGTCTTCGCCACGAGCTCGGCGCTGACCCTCCCATGGCTGGCGGCCGGCTATGACGGGATCGGCTTCATCGCGCTCAACCTGCTGATCGCCGCCTGGCTCGTCGCGACGGCGTCGGAATATTGGCGCGGCCGGCAGGAGGCGCCGTTGCCGCTGAAGGGCATCGTCATCCTCTACCTGCTGACGGCCGCCTCCTTCCTGCTTTGCGCCGGCGTGCTCATCCACGAGGGCCGATGGGTGATGGGGCACGCGCCGGATAACTGGGCGGAAAACCTCAATCTCGTCATGGCGATCATCGGCATCACCGGCATCGGCGCCATGTCGCTGGCGCTCAACCAGTGGCGCGTCGCGGGCAACCACCAGCGTGCGGCGCTGACGGACGCGCTGACGGGCCTTCTCAACCGCCGCGCCCTTTTCGAGCGCCATGGCGGGGAGCCCGTCGAGGGGCACAGGGCTGCCATCGCCTTCGACCTCGACAGTTTCAAGTCCGTCAACGACCGCTACGGCCATGCGGCCGGCGATGCGGTGCTGAAGGTTTTCGCCGACGTGCTGCGCGACGCCTGCGGCGCTGCCGCCTCCGTCGCCCGCCTCGGCGGGGAGGAATTCATCGTCGTGCTGGACAGGACCCTGCCGGACCGGGCGCAGCGCGTCGCCGAGCGCGTGCGCGCGGATTTCGCGGCCAAGCTCATTCCCATCGGCGGCCGCTCCATAACCTGCACGGTGAGCGCCGGCATCGCTTTCGGCAACGACCAGTGCGCGAACTTCGATTCCCTGCTCAGCAATGCCGACAAGGCGCTCTACATGTCGAAGCGCAACGGCCGGAACCGCGTTTCGCCCGCCGCCTGATCCGCCTCAGGCGCCCGGCTCGCCCTCCCAGTAATCGACGGTCCCGCCGGCGCGGCCGATGGCGCGGAATTCCGTCCTGCCGCCCGTCCCAGGCCGCGTCTTGGCCAGGAACTTGCCGGAATCGGGATATTCGCAGATCTCCGTCGCCGCCATGGAGGAAACGGAGAGGTATTTCAGCGGCACCGTCCCGGTATTGATGATCTGGTGCGCCGTTTCCGGCCCGCCCGCCGGCGCGCCGAGCACGTCGCCGGGGCCGACGAGCCGCCGCGCGCCGCCGTGGCGGTACGTGCCGTGGCCTTCGAGAATGACGAAAAGCTCGTCCTCGACATGGTGGCTGTGGAAGGGGCAGCCGGATTTTCCCGGCGGCACCTCGCCATAGCCGATGCCGAGGTCCCTGAGGCCGAGAAGGGCGCCGAAGGACGTGTCGCGGGATTCGTAGAGCGTGCCCTGCGTCCAGTGCTCGAGCGTCAGCTCCGCGACATTGACGACGGGCGGTTTGCGGTCCTGCATGGCTGCTTCCTCTGCCGGGGATCGGAATAGCGTTCACTTTTTGTTCATGTCCGTCAATCCCGTTTTCTGCGGGGAAGGTCCTGCCTGGGTGCCGAATTCGCCGCACGGGGCGGAAAAGGCTTGCCAAGGCTCGCCTGTCGTGGTTTGACCGCCGCCTCTGCCCGCTCTCACGCGCGGCCTGCTTCCATTTTTCAGGTGAATTGATGGCCGACACCGATAAACCTCATCTCCTCATCGTCGAGGCGCGCTTTTACGACGACATGGCCGATGCGATGCTCGACGGCGCCAAGCACGCGCTCGATGCCGCCGGCGCCACCTACGACATCGTGACCGTCATGGGCGCGCTCGAAATCCCGGCCGCGATCTCCATGGCGCTCGACGGCATGGAGAACGGCGGCACCTGGTACGACGGCTTCGTCGCGCTCGGCATGGTCATCCGCGGCGAGACCTACCATTTCGACATCGTCGCCAACGAATCGAGCCGTGCGCTGATGGACCTTTCCGTCAGCGAGAGCCTGCCGATCGGCAACGGCATCCTGACGGTCGAGAACGACGAGCAGGGCTGGGCGCGCGCCCGCCGCTCGGAGGGCGACAAGGGCGGCTTTGCGGCGCGCGCGGCGCTGACCATGATCGCGTTGAAGCAGAAACTGGGCGGCGAACAGTGACCACGGACAGGGACAAGCAGCCGGTGAAGCCGGCCAACCAGCGCGGCGCGGCACGCCTTGCCGCCGTGCAGGCGCTCTATCAGATGGACATCGGCGGCACGGGCGTCCTGGAGATCGTCGCCGAATACGAGGCGCACCGCCTCGGCCAGGAACTCGACGGCGACACCTACCTCAAGGCGGACGCCTCGTGGTTCCGCTCGATCGTCTCGGGCGTCGTGCGCGACCAGCGCCAGCTCGACCCGATGATCGGCGCGGCGCTGCAGGACGACTGGGCGCTCTCGCGGCTCGATTCCACCGTGCGCGCCATCCTGCGCGCCGGCACCTTCGAGCTGAAGGAGCGCAAGGATGTGCCGGTCGCCGTGATCGTCACGGAATATGTCGAGATCGCCAAGGCCTTCTTCGAGGACGAGGAACCCAAGCTGGTGAACGCGGTGCTGGACCGGATCGCCAAGCAGGTTCGCCCCGATACACGCAAATAGACGGTGGACGAGATGAGCACTGGCACGGTCGAAG
Source organism: Shinella agrisoli (assembly GCF_046557955.1). Taxonomy (NCBI): domain Bacteria; kingdom Pseudomonadati; phylum Pseudomonadota; class Alphaproteobacteria; order Hyphomicrobiales; family Rhizobiaceae; genus Shinella; species Shinella agrisoli. Next base: position 79,056 of record NZ_JBJIEP010000011.1, read on the forward strand.
GTCTTGAACGGGAGCTTTCGGCCGCGCGCCGCAACGTCTTCCTGCTGACGCTCGCGCAGGCTCTGCTCGCCTCGTCCGGGCCGATCGTGTTCTCCATCGGCGGCCTTGCCGGCTACAACCTTCTCGGCTCCGACAAGTCGCTCGCGACCGCCCCGCTGACCGGCTTCAACATCGGCGTGGCGCTCGGCGCCATCCTCGTCGCCATCGCGGCGCGCATGCTCGGCCGGGCTTACGGCTTCATCGTCGGCGCGCTCGTCGGGGCAGGGGGCGGGCTGATCGCGGCCATCGCGCTGTTCCGCGGCGATTTCTGGCTCTTCGCCGCCGGTTTCCTGCTCGTCGGCATCTCCAGCGGCTTCGCGCAGAAGATCCGCTTCGCCGCCGCCGATGCCTCGCCCTCCTTCTACAAGCCGCGCGCCATTTCCTGGATCCTTGCCGGCGGCGTCATCTCCGCCGTGCTCGGGCCGCAGGTGGTCATCCTCACCAAGGACCTGTTCGAGCCGGTGCTCTTCGCCGGCGCCTTCGTGGCGCTGGTGCCGCTCTGCGGCGCGGCGATCGCGCTCTTCCTGTTCCTGCGCCTGCCGGACCACAAGGCGGCGGGCGCCGCGGGCGGCGAGGCGGTGCGGCCGCTCAGCGAGATCGTGCTGACGCAGCGCTTCCTGACGGGCATGGTCTGCGGCATCTCCTCCTATGCGCTGATGACCTTCATGATGACCGGCGCGCCGCTCGCCATGGTCATCGGCTGCGGCTTCTCCCCGGAGATGGCGACGCTCGGCATCCAGTGGCACGTGCTCGCCATGTTCGCGCCGAGCTTCTTCACCGGCATGCTGATCCAGCGCTTCGGCACGGAGAAGGTGGTCGCGGCGGGCCTCCTCATCCTCATGGCCTGCGCGGGCGTCGCGCATATGGGCATCGCGCTCTGGAACTTCTGGGGCGCGCTCATCCTGCTCGGGGTCGGCTGGAACTTCGGCTTCATCGGCGCCACCGCCATCGTCGCCTCCAGTTACCGGCCGCACGAGGCGGACAAGGTGCAGGGTTTCCACGACATCATCCTGTTCGGCGCCGTGGCGCTCGCCTCCTTCTCCTCCGGCAAGGTGTTCAACGCCTATGGCTGGCAGACCATCAACCTGACGTTCTGGCCGATCACCGGCATCAGCCTCGTGCTCGTCCTTCTGCTGCTCCTGCGAACCCGCCGGACGGCCGTCTAATCGTTTCGCATCGTCCAGCGTCGAAAAATCCGTTTGCCGTAAGCGCTTGCCGCGGTGCAGCGGCTTGACGCAGCCGATTCGCAAACGCACTCTGGCCGCGCGCCGGCTCCCGGCTTGTGAGGAGGCAAACGGGAGCGGACGCGTTTCGGCTGCGGGGAGAGGACCCTGCGGCCTCCAAGGAGGACAGAGCGAAATGACCATATTGTTGGGCGTTATCGCATGCGGGTTGCTCTCGGTGGTCTATGCCATCTGGGCGACACGGTCGGTGCTTGCCGCCGATCAGGGGAATGCCCGCATGCAGGAAATTGCAGGCTATATCCGGGAAGGGGCGCAGGCCTACCTCACCCGGCAGTACAAGACCATTGCCATCGTCGGGGTCGTCGTCTTCATCGGCACCTGGCTGCTTCTTTCCGCGACGGCTGCCATCGGTTTCCTGATCGGCGCCGTGCTCTCGGGCGTCGCCGGCTTCATCGGCATGCACGTTTCCGTCCGGGCGAACGTGCGCACGGCGCAGGCCGCGTCCGTCAGCCTGTCCTCCGGCCTCGACATCGCCTTCAAGTCGGGCGCGATCACCGGCATGCTGGTGGCGGGCCTGGCGCTGCTGGGCGTGTCGATCTACTACTGGTATCTCACCGGCGTTCTCGGCCAGGATCCGGCCTCGCGCGAGGTCATCGACTCCCTCGTCGCGCTCGGTTTCGGCGCCTCGCTGATCTCCATCTTCGCCCGCCTCGGCGGCGGCATCTTCACCAAGGGCGCGGACGTCGGCGGCGACCTCGTCGGCAAGGTGGAGGCCGGCATCCCCGAGGACGACCCGCGCAACCCGGCCACCATCGCCGACAACGTGGGCGACAATGTCGGTGATTGCGCCGGCATGGCCGCCGACCTCTTCGAGACCTATGCGGTGACGGTCGTCGCCACCATGGTCCTCGCGGCGATCTTCTTCGCCGGCACGCCGGTGCTCGCCACCGCCATGGTCTATCCGCTGGCCATCTGCGGCGCGTGCATCATCACCTCGATCGTCGGCGCCTTCTTCGTCAAGCTCGGCACGAACGGCTCGATCATGGGCGCCCTCTACAGGGGCCTCATCGTGACCGGGGCGCTGTCGATCCTCGGCCTTGCGGGCGCGACCTCGCTCACCGTCGGCTGGGGCACCATCGGCACCGTTGCCGGCAAGGAGATCACCGGCACGAGCCTCTTCGTCTGCGGCCTGCTCGGCCTTCTGGTGACGGCGCTCATCGTGGTGATCACCGAATACTACACGGGCACCAACAAGCGCCCCGTGAACTCCATCGCCCAGGCGTCCGTGACGGGCCACGGCACGAACGTCATCCAGGGCCTTGCCGTCTCGCTGGAATCGACGGCGCTGCCGGCGATCGTCATCGTCGGCGGCATCATCGCCACCTACCAGCTCGCCGGCCTCTTCGGCACCGGCATCGCCGTCACCGGCATGCTCGGCATCGCCGGCATGATCGTGGCGCTCGACGCCTTCGGCCCGGTCACCGACAATGCCGGCGGCATCGCCGAGATGTCCGGGCTCGACCCGGAGGTGCGCAAGTCGACCGACGCGCTCGACGCCGTGGGCAACACGACGAAGGCCGTCACCAAGGGCTACGCGATCGGCTCGGCCGGCCTCGGCGCTCTGGTGCTCTTCGCGGCATACTCGAACGACCTCGCCTACTTCGCGGCGAACGGCGACAGGTATCCCTATTTCGCGGATATCGGCACGATCTCCTTCGACCTCTCCAACCCCTATGTGGTGGCCGGCCTCATCTTCGGCGGCCTCATCCCCTATCTCTTCGGCGGCATCGCGATGACCGCCGTCGGACGGGCCGGCGGCGCGGTGGTCGAGGAGGTGCGCCGGCAGTTCCGCGAGAAGCCGGGCATCATGGAAGGCAAGGACAAGCCGGACTACGGCCGCGCCGTCGACATGCTGACCAAGGCGGCGATCCGCGAGATGATCATCCCCTCGCTGCTGCCGGTGCTCGCGCCGCTCGTCGTCTATTTCGGCGTGCTGCTGATTTCCGGCTCGAAGGCCTCTGCCTTCGCGGCGCTCGGCGCCTCGCTGCTCGGCGTCATCGTCAACGGCCTTTTCGTGGCGATCTCCATGACCTCCGGCGGCGGGGCCTGGGACAATGCCAAGAAGAGCTTCGAGGACGGCTTCGTCGACAAGGACGGCAACCGGCACCTCAAGGGTTCGGAAGCCCACAAGGCCTCCGTCACCGGCGACACCGTGGGCGATCCCTACAAGGACACGGCGGGTCCCGCCGTGAACCCGGCGATCAAGATCACCAACATCGTGGCCTTGCTGCTGCTCGCGGTCCTCGCCTGACCACAAGGACGGCCCAAACAAAAACCGCGGGGAGCGATCCCCGCGGTTTCTGTCCTGGAGTGCCGGCCAGGCGTCAGTTGTTGTTGCCGAGGAGGTTGCGCATCATGTTGCCGGGGTTTGCGCCGCCGCGCAGCAGCTGGCCGAGGAAGGTCGTTTCGGCGCCGCCCGTCGGCGTCACGCGCGAGATCATGTCGAAGACCTTGCCGTCCTGCAGCGTGTAGTGCGCAAGGCGCTCCACGGTGCCGTCCTTGTCGAAGTAGACGGCGAGCACGCTCTGCTCGATGAGCTTCGGCTTCATGAAGGCGACGGGCCGCTTGCGCTTCTGGGAGATGTAATAGAAGACCTCGTTGTCGAAGGTCGCGGTCGAGGACGGCGTTCCGAGCGACAAGAGCACCTGCTCGCGCGAGGAGCCGACCGGCGCCAGCGCCAGCGTCTCCTGGTCGACGACATAGCCCTGGTACAGGACTTCGCTGGGGCCTTGGCAGCCGGCCAGAACGGACGCGGAGAGGGTGACGGCAACGGCGGCATTACGCAACAGCTTCATATTCGCAGAATCTCTCTTCACAACATCCCCGGGACTATGATGGCCGCGCAGCCATTGCAATTCATGCCTGCTTCGGTAAACCAGCTTCGACCGTCATGCAACATGACTTGCGACGGCTCCATGGTTTGAATCGGGCAAAACTAGGCTTTATGATGATTTTCGGCCTGTTCGGCAAAAAAAACGGCAACCGGCGCATCGTCGAAAAGCAGTATGCGGCGCTTACAAAGGCCGCGCGGCATCCCTATCTCTATGAAGCGCTTGACGTTCCGGACACCGTCATGGGCCGCTTCGAGATGCTGTCGGCGATGCTGATCCTCTACTTCCGGCGCACGCGCGCAAGCGGCACGTCCGGGCAGGAGATCGCCCAGGAGATCGTCGACGCCTTCTTCGAGGACGTCGACCATTCGATTCGCGAGCTCGGCGTCGGCGATGTCGGCGTGCCCAAACGCATGAAGAAATTTGCCGGCATGTTCTACGGCCGGCTGGAATCCTATGCGGCGGCGCTCGATGCGGGCGACCGCGCGGGGCTTGCAGCCGCGCTCCGGCGCAATATCCATCCCGAGGCGGGAAAGGACGCTCCGTCCATGGAGCGGCTGGCCGGCTACCTCTTCGCGGCCGAGAAGGCGATGGCGGCCATCGGCGAGGACGTGATCGCGGTCGGCGCGCTCCACGTGCCCGAGCCCGGCCCTGAAGAACACGCCGCCTGAGCGCGGCCGAAGGCAGACAATGAAGAAAGACGACGACACGCCATTCTCCTACCTCGTCAAGGTGGGGCATATCTCGGCCAATCCGGTCGAGGTGACGATCAGCGCCGATGCCGGCGAACGGGCGGGGCTGGCCGAACTCTGGTCGGTCCTCGAGGTGAAGGCGCTGTCGGCGACCTTCCAGGTCATGCGCTGGAAGCGCGACGGCGTGCGCCTCAAGGGCCGCGTTGCGGCCGACATCGTGCAGGCCTGCGTGGTGACGCTCGAGCCCGTCGAATCCCATATCGACGAGCCGGTCGAGGTCGTGTTCGTGCCGGAGGGCTCCAAGCTGGCGCGGCTTCCGGTCGCGACGGACAACGGCGAAATGCTGCTCGACCCGGATGGCCCGGACGCGCCGGAAATCTTCGCCGGCGACAGCATCGATGCCGGCGAGGTCGCCGCCGAGCACGTGGCGCTCGCCATCGATCCCTACCCGCGCAAGCCCGATGCGGCCTTCTCCGGCCATGTCGAAAGCACCGACAAGGACGATCGCAAGCCGTCGCCTTTTGCCGTCCTGAAGGACTGGAAAAAAGACTGAACGGCTCCGCAGGCGCCCGATAATTCAGTTGTGCCCCCGGTGAAAAGCGGTATTTTGGCCGAATTCCGCTATGGTGGCTCCCCGCCGCCGGAAAATAAGAATCAAGGCCAAGAACTAAGGCAAGACTCGCGTGGTCAGAATTTCCGTCGACGTCATGGGTGGCGATTTCGGTCCGAAGGTCGCCATCCCAGGCGCAGCCAAGGCTCTCGAGCGCCATCCCGAAATCCGCTTCCTGCTCTATGGCAATGCCGCCGAATGCGATCCGCTTCTGGCGCAGCACCCGAAACTGAAGGCCGCCAGCACCTTCCATCATTGCGACGTCGCCGTCGCCATGGACGAGAAGCCGAGCCAGGCGCTGCGCCGCGGCCGCGGCAAGTCCTCCATGTGGCAGGCGATCGATGCGGTGGCGAAGAACGAGGCGGACGTGGCGGTCTCGGCCGGCAATACCGGCGCGCTGATGGCCATGTCGAAATTCTGCCTGCGCATGATGGCCAATATCGAGCGTCCGGCCATCGCCGGCATCTGGCCGACCCTCAAGGGCGAGAGCATCGTGCTCGACATCGGCGCGACGATCGGCGCCGACGCCAACCAGCTCTTCGACTTCGCCCTGATGGGCGGCGCCATGGCGCGCGCGCTCTTCGAGATCGACAAGCCGACGCTGGGCCTGCTCAATGTCGGCGTCGAGGAGATCAAGGGACAGGAAGAGGTCAAGGCCGCCGGCCAGCTCATCCGCGAGGCCAATTTCGACACGATTGACTACTATGGATTCGTCGAGGGCGACGATATCGGTCGCGGCACGGTGGACGTGGTGGTGACGGAAGGCTTTGCCGGCAACATTGCGCTAAAGGCGGCGGAAGGCACGGCGCGCCAGATCGCCGAATACCTGCGCGCCGCCATGTCGCGCACCCTGCTCGCCAGGCTCGGCTATGTGCTCGCCAAGGGCGCCTTCGACCGGGTGCGCGAGAAGATGGATCCGCGCAAGGTGAACGGCGGCGTGTTCCTCGGCCTCAACGGCATCGTCATCAAGAGCCACGGCGGCACGGACGCCGAGGGCTTCGCCGCCGCGGTGGATGTCGGCTACGACATGGTCCGCAACGGCCTCAAGGACAAGATCGAAAGAGATTTGCAGAAGTATCACGCGGGCCGGCCTGTCGAAGGCGCCCAGGGCGTGAGCGGCGAGGTATAGAATGATTCGTTCAGTGGTCCGCGGTTTCGGAACGGCGCTTCCGAAGCGGGTTCTCACCAATGCCGAGCTGGAGAGCATGGTCGACACGTCCGACGAATGGATCGTGCAGCGCACCGGCATCCGCCAGCGCTACATCGCCGGCGAGGGCGAGACGACGGCCTCGCTCGGCGAGGCGGCCGCGCGCGGGGCGCTGGAAAGGGCGGGGCTCACCGCCGCCGACATCGACCTCATCATCGTCGCCACCTCCACGCCGGACAACACCTTCCCGGCGACCGCCGTCAACATCCAGAACCGCCTCGGCATGCATCACGGCTTCGCCTTCGACGTGCAGGCGGTCTGTTCCGGCTTCGTCTATGCGGTGGCGACCGCCGACGCCTATATCCGCGGCGGCCTTGCAAGGCGCGTGCTCGTCATCGGCGCGGAGACCTTCTCGCGCATCCTCGACTGGACCGACCGCACGACCTGCGTGCTTTTCGGCGACGGCGCCGGCGCGATCGTGCTGGAGGCCGGGGAAGGGGCGGGGACCAACGCGGACCGCGGCGTGCTGACGGCGCAGCTTCGCTCCGACGGCGCGCACCGCGAAAAGCTCTATGTCGACGGCGGCCCCTCCACCACGGGCACCGTGGGGCACCTGCGCATGGAGGGCCGCGAGGTCTTCAAGCATGCGGTCGGCATGATCACCGACGTCATCGTCTCGGCCTTCGACGCGACCGGCTTTTCCGCCGACGACATCGACTGGCTGGTGCCGCACCAGGCCAACAAGCGCATCATCGACGGTTCGGCGAAGAAGCTCGGCATCCCGCTGGAGAAGGTAGTCGTCACCGTCGACCTGCACGGCAACACGTCGGCGGCGTCCATTCCCCTGGCGCTTGCCGTGGCCGCCGCCGACGGGCGGATCAAGGAGGGCGACCTCGTGCTCCTGGAAGCCATGGGCGGCGGTTTCACCTGGGGCGCGGTGCTCTTGCGCTGGTAGGCCGGCGCCGCTGCGCCGGGCCGCTTGACCCGCGGGGGCAAGGACAATACTCTTCCGCCACTAACCATGCGCTTTCAATAAGAAATCGGTGAGGAACAATGAGCGGCAAGACGGTGACACGCGCAGATTTGGCCGAATCGGTTTTCCGGAAGGTCGGCCTTTCCAGGACCGAATCGGCGGAACTCGTCGAAACCGTGATCGACGAGATCTGCAATGCCATCGTGCGGGGCGAGAGCGTGAAGCTCTCCTCCTTCGCGACCTTCCAGGTACGCGACAAGAACGAGCGCATCGGCCGCAACCCGAAGACCGGCGAGGAAGTGCCGATCTCGCCGCGCCGGGTGATGACCTTCAAGGCGTCCAACGTGCTCAAGCAGCGGGTATTGAAGGCGCATCTCGCGCGCAAGGCGAAGCAGAAGCCGGCTTCTCCCGCCTCCTGAGCGATTTTCACGCCGATTGCCGGCCCGCCGGCAATTTGAAACTTGAATATCGTCCGCCAACCCGCTGAAATGAATGCGATTCGGAAGCACACCCATCGTGCGGCCGGCGCGAGCTTTCATCGAGGGTAGAATGGAGAAGAGTCCGGACGCTTTCCGCACCATCAGTGAGGTTGCCGACGATCTCGACCTGCCGCAGCACGTGCTGCGCTTCTGGGAGACGCGCTTCACGCAGATCAAGCCGATGAAGCGCGGCGGCGGCCGGCGCTATTACCGCCCGGAGGACGTGGACCTCCTGAAGGGCATCCGGCACCTGCTCTACGATCACGGCTACACGATCAAGGGCGTGCAGAAGCTGCTCAAGGTCAACGGCAACAAGTTCGTCGCCGCGATCGCCAGCGGTGATCTTGCGACCGTCGAGGCGCTGGCCGCGGCAAGCCACGAGGAACCGCCCCCGCCGAAAGCCGGCAGCGACGAGGACCAGATCGTCGGCCGCGCCAAGGCGCCGGCCAGCCGCCGTTTCTTCTCCTTCGTCGGCGGCAACGACGACGCGCCGGAGATCTCGCTCGGCAAGACGAGCGTCGGCAAGGAAGACCGCGCCCTCCTGCAGGAGGCGCTCTACGATCTCCTGGAATGCAAGCGCCTGCTCGACCAGGTGCGCTGAGAGAACCGGCTCCGCCGCCCCTTGCCGGGAGCGTGCGAGCAGGCATTCGCCTTGCGCGCATGCATGCCTTCGCCAGCCGCGGATGCCCGCTGCCGCTACCGGTCGGCGGACGTTGTGTGCCCGTCCCGCTGGGGCGTCGGTGCCCAGCCGCGGGTAAAGCCTCGTCCCATCGCGGCGCGCGACAATTCGAGCTGGTGCCGCAGATGGGCGCAATCGGCAAGCAGGGTCGCGATCGTCGCGCGCATATCGCCACCATGCCGGGCGAGGGCGGCGCGAACGGCATCGTCCTCCTCGTCCCCGTTCCTGGCGGTCTCTGCTTCATACTCGGGAAGCGGTGGCATGGCTGTACTCTCCCGCGGGCCTTGCAAGCCACTGGATACATTAACGAAAACAAACCCGTCGGGCTTTTGTTCCCATTATGTTCCTTGTCTTGACGGAGTCAAGCGGCGGTTTCGATTCGGAGCCCTCATATGAAAAAGCCCCGCACGGCGGCGGGGCAAACAGGCGTCACGCTTGGCTCTCCGTGACGCGGGGGAGTGCTCGCAAGCGAGCCTGAGCACTCTACGACTTTCGTCTAATGCCTGGGAAGGTCTGATTCGGCGATTCCGGTACGGTTGCGAAAAGAATTCCGCCGCTTTCGATCGCCGGGAAACGAAGAAGCTGCATGGGGCGGGACACGCTTCTTCCGGTCGATGCGGAACGGACGGGCCGGAACATTCCAACGCGGCAGGCGTTGTGAAGCGAGCCGAAGATAGGAGAAAGAAATATGTCCATCATCAGAACAGGGCTTGCAGTCGCGCTGCTTGTGAGCGGCGCCACCTTCACCTCTCCCGTTGTGGCGCAGGATGTCGAATTGCGGATCGGGCCCGACGGGGTTCGGCCCGTCATCCGGGACCGCGACAGGGATCGCGACCGCGACCGGGATCGCGGCTTCCGCCGCGGCGGCTGCAGCCCGCAGGAGGCGCGGGCCGCGGCGCGGGAGGAAGGATTGCGGCGGCCCGAGGTGGTGCGCCTGACGGAGCGCACCGTGACCGTCGAGGGCTTTACGCGCGACGGGCGCGATCGCATCCGATTCGCCAACCGTCGCGGATGCCCGATCATCTAGCCCCCTTCGGAACCCCGCGAAATGCGGGGTTTTTCTTTGCGCGTCGGGGCAGGCATCCGTCTGCCGGGCGGCCGCCTCGGCGTCAACCTGCACCCGGCCTGCCGCTATTTGTTCTCCTCGGCGTATTTTTGGCTTGCATCCAAGTGCCCGAGAATATACGGCATTTCGCGTGTCGGAATGTAGCGCAGCCAGGTAGCGCACTTGACTGGGGGTCAAGGGGTCGTGGGTTCGAATCCCGCCATTCCGACCATTCCTCCCCCTCTCCGCCGACCCGTTTTGCCGGTTCCTCCGGAACTTTGCGCCGCTTTTTGCGTTTGCCTCCCGCCGGCCCTTTCCGCCGGTGACATCCGAGCTTGAGGAGACGCGAATGGAAGACGCAGGTATCGGCTGGATTGCGGCCATCATCATCGGCGGCATCGCCGGCTGGCTCGCCGAAATGTTCATGAAGAGCAACATGGGCGTGCTGATGAATATCGTTCTCGGCATCGTCGGCGCGGCGTTGGCGAACCTCCTTTTGGGCCTGATCGGCGTCTCGCTCGGCGGCTGGCTCGGCTATCTCGTCGCCGGCTTCATCGGCGCCTGCATCCTTATCGGGGTGGCGCGGGCGATCAGGCGATAGGTCGCCGCCAGAATCTTCGGGGCCGTCCTTCCGCAAGGAGGGGCGGCCCCACATCTTTTTCAAGCGACAAGCATGCGGTAGATCGCCTCCGTTTCGCCGATCATGCGGTCGAGGCTGTAGTCGTGGCTTCGGGCGCGGGCGGCGGCGGCGTGGCGGGCGAAGCGCTCGGGGTCGCAAAGGCGCAGCATGGCGGCCGCCAGATGGTCCGGGGCGTCGTCGTTCCTGACGAGCACGCCGTTCTCCCCGTCCTTCAGCACCGTCGAGACGCCGCCCACATCCGACAGGATCAGCGGCTTGCCCGCGGCGGCCGCTTCCAGCATGGCATAGGACATCGCCTCGTAGCGGCTCGGCATGACGAGCACGTCGATCGCCGCCATCGCCTGCGGGCCGGAAAAGTCGCTGGTCAGGTGCATCCGCGAAGCATGGCGGGAGGCGTCGATCTGCCGGCGCACGGCGCCCTCCATCTCGCCGGCGCCGATCATCAGCAGATGCGCGTGCGGCACTTGATCGGCCACGAGGTTGAAGCCCGCCACGAGGCGCTCGGGCGCCTTCTGGTGGCTGAGGCGGCCGACGAAGCCGAAGAGCAGGGCGCTCGCGGGAAGGCCGAGGGCGCCCCGCACGCCATCGCGCGAGCCGGAGGGCGGCGTGTCCACGCCGTTGACGACGATCGTCAGCCGGTCGCGCGGCATGCCGAGGGCGCGGGCATGGGCGTATTCGTCCGCCGAGACGCAGATCAGCCGGTCGGTGAAGGCGCGGGCGAGCAGCTTCTCGATCGAGCCGTAGACCTTGCGGCCGACGATGCCGAGGCCGGGATCCATGGTGCGGAAGGCGTGGGGCGTGTAGACCCGCGGCACGTGCCGGCCGGGAAGGCGGATGCGCGAAAGCGCGCCCGCCTTTGAACTGTGGGCATGGATGATGTCGAACGGGCCGGCGCGGCGCATGACGGCGCGAAGCGCCCACCACGCGGCGAAATCCGAGGGGCGGGGCGCACGCGCCATGGCCACGACATGCAGGCCGGCAAGGCCCAGCGCGCGAAGCTCCTCGACGAACCGTCCGTCGGCCCGCACGGGCGAATAGACGGCGTGCACGATGTGGCCGCGGGCCTGCATGCCCCGACAGAGGTCGATGAAATGGCGGCCCGAGCCGCCGCCGCTCGGCTCCAGCACCTCCATGAGGCGCATCTGGCGCGGGCTCCGGTCCGGCACGGCGTTCATGGCGGGCGGCGATCCGGCGCGGCGCGCCGGTTGTGGCGCCGTTCCAGTGCAAGGCAGCCCCACACGATCCCCAGGAGCAGATAGAAGTGACGCCAGTGGTCGGTGTCGATGACGAGGCCGATCGCGCTGTGGCCGACGAGGGTTATGAAGCCGATCATCAGGAAGGGCTGCCAGGGCCGGTTGCGCAGCAGCGCCTTGAAGGCGGCCGAAAGGGTCCAGGCGATCAGGGCGAGGTAGCAGGCAAAGCCGAGCCAGCCGTAGGTGGTCAGCGATTTCAGGTAGATGTTGTGCTCGTCTTCCGGAAACATCCTGCTGAACACCATGGGGCCGATGCCGAGCGGCTTTTCCATCGCCATCAGGAAGCCGATGCGGTGGCGGTCGAAGCGGCCGAGATGGCCGCTGTCGTAGTCCTGCACGAGCTGGGTGCGGCTGGAGAAGAGGTCGGCGACCCTGTCGAATTGCAGCGCGACGGCCAGTGCGAGGATCAGGAGGCCGGCGGCCGAGAGGCTGAGGATGAGGATCTTCAGCCGGAACGCGCCGGTGCGCTCCTTCAGCAGCATGACGAAGACGAGCGCCATGACGCAGAAGAGATAGAGCGCCCAGGCCGCGCGCGAGAAGGACAGGAAGACGCCGAGCGCCAGGACCAGGACGCCGATCACCTTCAGCGGCGCGCCGAGGATGCGGCCGGAAAGCAGGCCGTGCATGAGGTAGAGCGAGGGCGCGACGAGGAAGGGGCCGAAGACGTTCGGGTCCTGGAACGCGCCCTTGGCGCGATCGTAGAGCGTGAAGGCTTCCGAGCCGGGAAAGGCGTGGAAATAGCCGAGGATGCCGAGGAGCGAGGTGATGAGCGCGCTTGCCACCCAGGACTTGAAGATGAGCTCGAGCCGCGCCGGCCTTGCCTCGATGATGGCGGCGAAGAACACGCTGGAGAGCGCCAGGAACAGCGAGACGGCGATGTACATCGGCCCGCCGGCAAGGTCGTCCATCACCGTCAGCGAGAGCATGCCGCCGACATTGAAGAGCACGAGCAGCACCAGCAGCGGCGCGACGCCCCGCGAGATGCGGAGGCCGACGATCGCCCAGAGGCCGATGAGCCCGGCCATGAAGAGCTCATAGGGCGCCGGCTCGCTGAGGACGAAGCCCGACAGGAACACGCCCACCGTGACCAGCATCGAGCCGACGACGCCGAGGGCCGCAAGCTGCGGCCGGAAGGGCGGGGCGTAGGGGAGGGCCGCGTCGCTCAATAGGCGTTTTCCGTGTTGAGCAGGCGGATCGGCGTCAGGAACAGGATCTTCAGGTCCAGCCAGAGCGACCAGTTCTCGATGTAGTAGAGATCGAACTCGGTGCGGAAGCGGATCTTGTCGTCATGGTCGATCTCGCCGCGCCAGCCGTTGATCTGCGCCCAGCCGGTCACGCCAGGCTTGACCCGGTGGCGGGCGAAGTAGCCGTCGACGACGTCGACATATCTGCGGTCGTGCGACTGCGCTTCGATGGCGTGCGGGCGCGGGCCGACGAGGGAGAGCTCGCCCTTCAGCACGTTGAAGAGCTGCGGCAGCTCGTCGATCGAGGACTTGCGCAGGAAGCGGCCGACCGGCGTCACGCGCGGATCGCCCTTCGTGACGGCGGCGCGCGCCGTCGGGTCGGAGAGATGCGTGTACATCGAGCGGAACTTGTAGACCTCGATGACCTCGTTGTTGAAGCCGTGGCGCTTCTGCTTGAAGATGACCGGGCCCGGCGAGGAGAGTTTCACCGCGATCGCCGCGCCGATCAGCACCGGCCACAGCAGGGCGAGCGCGACGAGGCTGAAGAAGATGTCGAAGATGCGCTTGGCGACATTGTCCCAGTCGGCGATCGGCTTGTCGAAGATGTCGAGCATCGGCAGGTTGCCGACCTGGGAATAGCTGCGCGGACGGAAGCGCAGGCCCTTGGCATGGGCGGCAAGGCGGATGTCGACCGGCAGCACCCAGAGCTTCTTGAGGAGCGACAGGATGCGCGCCTCGGCCGAAAGCGGCAGCGAGATGATCAGCATGTCGATGCGCGCGAGGCGGGCGAACTCGACGAGCTCGGCGACGTTGCCGAGCTTGGGATAGCCGGCGATGATCGAGGGCGAGCGGCGCTCGTCGCGGTCGTCGAAGATGCCGCAGATGCGGATGTCGTTCTCCGGCTGGTGCTCCAGCGTGCGGATGAGCTCCTTGGCGGGCTCGCCGCCGCCGACGATGACGGCGCGGCGCTCCATCGTGCCGTTGCGCGCCCAGCGGCGGATCGCATAGGCGATCACCTGCCGCTCGACGACGAGGTAGACGGCGCCTGTCGCGAACCAGGAGGCGAACCAGACGCGCGAATAGTGGTCGCCGGACTTGAAGAAGAACAAAACGAGCGCCATGGCGGCGAACGCGATGGCCCAGGCGGCGAGGATGCGCGGCGTCATGCGCAGCGGCGATCGCAGCGCGGGCACCTGGTAGGCATCGGCAAGCTGGAGCAGCAGCACGCCGATCGCCGAGCCGCCGACGAGCACGGCGACGTAGAACACCGTCATGCCCATGCCGACATAGAGCGCATGGATGCAGTAGCCGATGGCCAGCAGCGCGGCGAATTCGCAAAGGCGAAGCAGGCCGGTGATCATGGCCGGCGAGTAGCTGTCGTCGCGGAACTGCCGCGCGATCTTCCGGGCCAGCGGATTGAGCTCGACGACCTTGTCGTCGGCATTGTCCGAGGCGGTGCCCGGCGCGCTCACCCCGGTTTCGGAGACCTTGCGCCTCAGGGCTTCGGGATCGAAGGACTCGGGCTTGTCGACATGGTTCATGGCACGCACCTGCAGAGCTTTCCCTCGGGCATAGCACGAAGCCCCTAAGAAACGTTTACAGGGCGGAAGGCGGCAGTCTCAGGCGGTGCGCTCCTTGCCGCCGGCCTGCCCGGCGAGGAGGTCGCGGTAAAGGGCAAGGAGCGCGCCCGACATCACGGAGGCCGAGAAGGCGCTCTTGAAGGCGGCGGGCTCCGGCATGACCTTGCGCAGCCAGGCCGGATCGCTCACGGCCTGCGCCATCACCGCGGCGAGCGATCCGGCATCGCCCGGTTCCGTAAGCGCGATGCTGTCGCGGCCGAGCACTTCGGGAATGCCGCCGACGCGGCTGGCGATGACCGGCTTTCGCGCGGCAAGCGCCTCCAGCACGATATAGGGCATCGCCTCGGCGCGGGAGGGCACGACGACGTTCCGGGTGAGCGCGAAGGCCTCGCGCGCCTTCATCGACGGCATGAGGCCGATGCGGCGGCCGAGGCCGAGCTGGAGCATCATCTGCTCGTATTTCGCCCTGTCCGGCCCGTCGCCGACCATCAGCGCCGAAAGCGGGCGGCCGATGAGGCGCTCGGTGCGCGCGAAGGCGTCGATGAAGACGTCCGGCCCCTTCAGGTCGCGCAGCATGCCGATATAGAGGAAGTCGACCGCGTCCTCGCGCGGATACACCATCTCGAAATCGCGGTCGTGGATGCCGTTGTAGATGCGCTCGGCCCTGACGCGCGGCCGGCCGACGCGGGCGACATAGGCGTCCTGCTCGTAGTCGCAGACGAAGGTGAGCGCATCGCCGAGCGGCTCGAGCAGCCGCTCGGCCGTCAGGATCGCAAGGCCCGCCACCGTGCGGTTGGTGTAGTGCAGGCTGCCGCCGTGCGGCGAATAGAGGCGGGCTACGCGATACCTGTTGACCCGCAGGGCTGAGCCGATGAGCCGGGCGATGGCGCCGCCCTTGGCGCCGTGCCCGTGCAACACATCCGGCCGCAAACCTTTTATTTCACGATAACTTTCCCGAAAGGCGCCGACGTCGCGCGGGCTGATGGAGCGGCTGATCGGCAGGCGCACGAGGCCGAGCGTAAGATAGGGGCGGATCTCGTCGAAAAGCGAATCCTCGAAGGATCCGCCGGTGAGGCTGTCGCAGATGATGCCGACGTCATGGCCTGCCTTCACGTGGAATTCGGCGAGGTCGCGCACATGGCGGAAGATGCCGCCGATGGGTGAGCGGAAACAATGGATGATGCGCAGAGGCCCATCGTCCGCCATGGTGTTCAGAACAACCGTTCGCGGACATAGATCGTATCGCCGGCCAGGACCGGGTCGGAGATGGACACCCGGCCCGTGATGATCTTGCCGTTGATCTTGCGGGTCACGTCGACGTCGCGCTGGTTGGCGCGCGGCGAGAAGCCGCCGGCAACGGCAATGGCGTTCTGGATCGTCATGCCGGCGACATAGCTGTACTGCCCGGCCTGCCCGACCTCGCCCATGATGTAGATGGAGCGGTAGCGATCGACCTCGATGGAAACGTCGGGATCGCGCAGGTAGCCCTGGCGCAGCTTGGCGGCGATGATGCTTTCCAGCTCCTGGATCGTCTGGCCGCGCGCCGGAACCGCGCCGATGAGCGGGAAGGCGACGTAGCCGGCCTGGTCGATCGTATAGGTGTTGCTGAGGCCGGCCTGCTCGAAGACGGTGATGCGCAGGCGGTCGCCGCTGTCGAGGCGATAGGGCTGGATGGTCGCCTCGTGGAATGCCTTGGGGGCGGGGCGGTAGCCGCTGCAGCCCGAAACGGCCGGCGTAACGAGCGCCAGCGCGATGAGCATGCCCTTGTTGAAGGTTGCGAATCCCATTCGCGTTTTCCAATCCCCAAATCAGAAGTCTCGCCGCTGTTATCGATCCGTTAGGGTTAATGGCTGGTAAAGGCGGCGCCGTCATCGGCGGGCCGGCGTTGATTTTTTCGCGAAGGAAGCGCGGGGAGGCAGGCACGCAACCGCCGATAATTAACCCTTGCGTTACCATGTTTGTTTACCGTGCACGGAAATCGTCGTGTTTGGAGTGGGGATATGTCGGGCGTTCACGAGAGCCAGCAGGATGTCGATATCGACCTTGGCGGTCTGTTCGGCGCGATCTGGCGCAACCGCATGCGCGTTCTCATGGCGACCGTCGCATGCGCGGGTGTGGCCTTTGTCGGCGCGAACCTCATCACGCCCGAATACAAGAGCGAAGCCCGCCTTCTCATCGAAACGCGGGAGCCGGCCTTCACGACGGGCCAGGACCGCGCGCAGGGCCGCGAGCAGCCGGCCTTCGACGAACTGGGCATCGCCAGCCAGGTGCAGCTCCTGCAATCGGCCGACCTCATCAAGCAGGTCGCGCGCAACATGAAGCTCTACGAGCTGGAGGAGTTCGACACGACGGCGAAGCCTTCGGCCATTTCCGACCTTCTGGTGCTGCTCGGCCTCAAGAAGAACCCGCTCGACCTGCCGCCGGAAGAGCGCGTGCTCAAGGAGTTCACCGAGAAGCTGGTCGTTTACCAGGTGGAGCGCTCGCGCGTCATCGGCATCGAGTTCACCTCGAAGGATCCGCGCCTTGCCGCCGAGATCCCGAACGAGATGGCCAAGGTCTACCTCTCCCTCCAGAGCGGCGCGAAGCTCGACACCAATTCGGAAGCGACCCGCTGGCTGGAGCCGGAAATCGCCAACCTGCGCGAGAAGGTGCGCGAGGCGGAACAGAAGGTCGCCGAATACCGGTCGCAATCCGACCTCCTGCCCACGGGCGAGAATTCGACCTTCGCCGTCCAGCAGCTGAACGACATCTCGGCGGAACTCGCCCGCGTGCGCGGCGAGCGCGCCAGCGCCGAGGCGCGGGCGGAAAGCGTCCGCGCCGTGTTGAAGGACGGCGGCGCGCCGGATACGCTCTCCGACGTCGTCGGCTCGCAGATGATCCAGCGCCTGAAGGAGAGCGAGGCGCAGATCCAGGGCCAGATCTCCGACCTCTCCACCTCGCTGCTCGACGGCCATCCGCGGCTGAAGGGCCTGCGCTCGCAGCTTGCCGGCGTGCGTGTGCAGATCAAGTCGGAAACGCAGAAGATCCTGTCGAGCCTCGAAAACGAGGCGAAGACCGCGAGGTTGCGCGAAACGCAGCTCGTGCAGCAGCTCAACACGCTGAAGGCGAACGCGGCCCGCGCCGGCGAGGACGAGGTCGGCCTCAAGGCGCTGGAGCGCGAGGCGGCGGCGCAGCGCCAGCTTCTCGAAACCTATCTGGCACGCTACCGCGAGGCGACCTCGCGCACCGACAGCAGCTCGACGCCGGCCGATGCCCGCGTCATCTCCGCCGCCGTCGAGCCGACGGAGGTCTCCTTCCCGAAGGTGATCCCGATCACAATCGTCGGCGGCGTCGCCGGCTTTGCGCTGGGCGCCATCGCCATCCTGCTCGCCGAGCTCTTCAGCGGCCGCGCCCTGAAGCCGGTCGGTGCCGCTGCCGCAGTGTCCCGTCGCCGCGAGGAGGAGGACGAGGAACTGGAGCCCGCCGTCATGCGCGAGCCTGCCGCCAGGAAGGAGCCCGCCGCCCGGCCCGAATACGGCGCCATCCGCGACATCAACGTGCCGGCAAGGTCCCTGCTTTCGGACATCGGCCCGGAGGACGAGGAGGAGGAGGTCCCGGCGCCTTCGTCCGCCGAGACCCCCGTCCTTGAGGACGAGGGCGATTTCTCGGTTGCCGCCGTCGCAAGGCACCTGGTCGACAACAATATTTCCGTGGCGATCTCCGTGTCGCCCTCCGGCGACCGCGGCTCGACCGCCACCGTGATGCTCGCCCGCCGCATCGCGGAGGAACACCGCAAGACGCTGATCATCGACCTGACGGGGTCGGCCTGCCCGACGCGCCTGATGGCGCAGTCCGTCCACCTTCCCGGCATCACCGACCTTCTCGTCGGCGATGCCGCCTTCGGCGAGATCATCCACGGCGACCGGCTGTCCGGCGCGCACATCATTCCGCGCGGCAATGCCAATATCAAGCGCGCCATGCGCGGCATCGACCGGCTGGCGATGGTGATCGATTCGCTCGCCGACGCCTATGACACGGTGATCGTCGAATGCGGCCCGGCGGAGGTGGAAGGCGTGCGCCGCCTGACGCGCGGAGAGGAGAAGGACATCATCCTCTCCATTCCCGGCGCCGACGAGGACGAGATCGTCGAGCTGATCGGCGCCTTCGGCGAAGCGGGTTACAACGAGATCGTGCTGATGACGGGCGAGGGCAGCGAGCCGCCCCGCCATCCGGGCCGCCGGGCGGCCTAGAGTCCAGCCAAATCGTTTTTAGCCCGGCTCGGCGCCTCCGGAGATGTCCCTCCTGCCGAAGCGGATGCGCTGCAGCAGGGAATAGGCGCGCGGATTCTGCTTGACGAGGCGTTTGGCGGCCGTCTTGGCCCGGTGCGCGCCCGCCGCGGCCCGGCCGGTGAGCGTCGCAGGCCACATCAGATCGTGCTGCGCCGTTTCGATCCGGCACCAGGATCGCTTGTAGGGCTGGTCGCCGATGCCGAAATCGAAGAGGCGCGCGCCTTCGCCGCAAAGCTTCTGGATCGCCAGGTGGAACAGGAATTCGCCGGGGCTCGCGTCGGCCGCGACGCTGTCGTCGATCGATCCGAACTGGCAGACCACGTGGTCGCCCTTGCGCGACAACCCGGTGACGGCGGCGATATGCCCCTCGTGTTCGCCCTGGAGACGCAAGGCGTGGAGCTGGAGCGGATAGTTCCCGTCCGCCGCCGGCATCACGGTGAGCCTGCGGAAGAAGTCGCGCGTGGCCTCGTCGCGGAAGACATCCGGCAGGCCCATCGCCTCGAAGCGCGCGGCCTTCTGGCGGAAGAACACGGCGAGCAGGTCGAGCGCTTGCGCGCCCGGCGGCGCCACCACGTGTTCGTAACCGCCGAGCGCGGCGAGCCGGCGCTCGGAGCTGCGGAACTTCTTGCGGCGGCGCTTGGCGTTGAGCTGCGCCAGCGTCTGCTCGAAGCTCCCGAAGAGCTCGAGCTGGAAGGCGGCGTTCTGGTTCAAACCCGAAGGCAGGGCGGCAAAAGGGCTCCTCCTGCCGCGCCAGTCGAGCGGCACCTTCTCGAGCAGCAGGAGATCGAAGAAGCGGGCGAGCTGGCCGCGCGCCTGCTCCAGCGCCTCGCGCAGCCGCGCTCCGGCTGCGGGGGAGCCGAACTCTTCGGCGTAGAGGCCGGTATTGATGTTGCTGAAGGCTGTTGCGATCAGATGCGCTGTGCGCACCGGGCCGCGGCGCACGATTTCGAGCGGCAGGATGAACTGGGTCCGTCCGTCCCTGACGCCCTCGATGACGAGCACCCGGCAGGCGTGCGTTTCCACCCATGCCCGGCACCAGTCATACCCCTGGTGAAGCGAGAGGTGGTTCTCGGTCTCGATCGCGCGCCAGCGCGCCTCGAGCGGTTCCATGCGGTTGTGCAGGCGGACGGAAAGGGGCGCGGCGGCGGAGATGCGCCGTCCGTCGCCGTCGGCGCTTTCCGAAGCCGGGTCCGCGAGCTTGCGCCCGGACGCCTTGATCTGCAGTTGCATCGCTCCCGACCTCTGCCTTGGGCCAGCGGCCGCATCGCCGCGGCATGACGATAGGCGCCAGACCTGCGGAAATGGTTTAAAGCCGGCCGCCGCCTGCCGTTGCTTCGGCGAAATCGGCAGGTGCGGTTAGCAATTCCATAACGATGCCGGAGGCGAGGGCTGCCGGCGTCGCGTGCAAAACGGCCGGCCTACTCGTCGCGCGGCCTTGCGGGCTTCTCCATCCACTTGATGATGAGCATGGCCGGCAGGATCCAGAGCAGGCCCGTCACCGTGAAATAGAGCAGGTGGATATACCACGGCGATTGCCCGAGCGTGGCGGAGGCGACGGTCGTGGCGACCAGCGCATAGACGAGCACGAGAATGATGATCAGGATCGTGCCGATCAGTTTTCGCAGGCGAGGGGGCATTGTCGGTCTTTCGATCTTTCGGAAACTGGACGCGGCCGGGGCGCGACGGCATGCCGCAAACATTCGGGCCTTGTTTTGCACGGGCGGGTCGGGCAAATCAACGGCGAGAAAAGGAGCCGATGGAATGAACGCCACGACCGTCACCGCATACCGCAGCCACGACGACACGGACAGGACCGGCCGCAACCGCCGTCAGGTGCGGCGCTGGCTGGGCTTCGTGCTGTTCACGCTGTTCGTGCTGGTGCTCGTCGGCGGCGCGACGCGGCTCACCGAATCCGGCCTCTCCATCACCGAATGGAAGCCGGTCCACGGCGTCATCCCGCCGCTGACCGCCGAGGAATGGCAGGAGGAGTTCGACCTCTACAAGCGCATTCCCCAATACGAGCAGATCAACAAGGGCATGACTGTCGAGGAGTTCAAGACGATCTTCTGGTGGGAATGGGCGCACCGGCTGATCGCGCGCTCCATCGGCTTCGTCTTCGCCGTGCCGCTCGCCTTCTTCTGGCTGACCGGCCGCATCGAGAGGAAGCTTCGCTGGCCGCTCGTCGGCCTTCTGGCGCTCGGCGGCTTCCAGGGCTTCATCGGCTGGTGGATGGTGTCCTCCGGCCTCGCCGAGCGCGTCTCGGTCAGCCAGTACCGGCTCGCCGCGCACCTCACCATCGCCTGTCTCATCTTCGCCTGGACGACCTGGCTGATGCGCGCGCTCGCCCCGCACAGCGACGATCCGGCGCCGACCGCGACCTCCAAGCGCATGGCCGGCATCATCGCCTGGATGGCCATCTTCCAGATCTATCTCGGCGCGCTCGTCGCCGGGCTCGACGCGGGCCTTTCCTACAACACCTGGCCGCTGATGGACGGCGCCGTCGTGCCGGGCGGCCTCTTCGTGCAGCAGCCCTGGTGGATCAACCTCTTCGAAAACCCGAAGACGGTGCAGTTCGTCCACCGCATCGGCGCCTACGTGCTCTTCGCGCTCGTCGTCGTCCACATGGTCTCGTGCCTGCGCGCCGCGCCCGAGACGACGCACGCCCGCCGCTCCCTCCTCCTCTTCGCCCTCGTCTGTCTCCAGGCGGCGATCGGCATCCTGACGCTGATCTGGCAGGTCCCCCTCGGCTGGGCGCTCGCCCACCAGGGCGGCGCGCTGGTCGTCCTCGGCTTCGCGGTCGCGCACTGGCGCGGGTTCTACGGGGAAATGGAACGGTCGTGACTTAAAAGGGTGCTTCTTATATAAATCATACTGGTTTATAGAAGAGGTGCCCCATGGCGCTCAGCTTGAAGGACGCGGAAACGGACCGGCTCGCCCGCGAAGTGGCCGCGCTCACCGGCGAAAGCCTGACAACCGCGATCCGCAAGGCGCTCGCCGAACGCCTTGAGCGGGAACGTCGCCGCCGCGGTCGTCCGTTGGACCTGAAGGCGCGGCTGCTCGCGATCGGTGCGGCCTGCGCCGCCTTGCCGGAACAGGATAATCGCTCCGCAGACGAGATCGTCGGATATGACGAAGATGGGCTTTGGTGATGGTCGTCGATACCTCGGCGATGGTGGCCGTTCTCTTCCTGGAAGACGACGCCGAGATGTATGCGGGGGCGCTGGCCGGGGCTGAAAAACGCTTCCTGTCGGCGGTCACCCGCGTCGAGATCGCTTTCGTGATCGAAGGGCGCAGAGGCGAAGCCGGTCGGAAAGCCTTGGAAACCTTCCTTGAAGCCCTTGATCCGGAAATAATGCCTGTCGATCCGGGGCAAGCCGCTCTCGCTATCGAGGCGTTTCGCACCTATGGAAAAGGCCGGCATCCTGCCGGCCTCAACATAGGCGACTGCTTTTCCTATGCGCTGGCAAAGTCTCTCGATGAGCCCTTGCTGTTCAAGGGCAACGATTTCGCTCTGACCGATGTTCGTCCCGCGCTCATCTGAACGCCCTCAGCCCCTCAGCATCAGGTCCATGTTCTGCACGGCCGCGCCCGAAGCGCCCTTGCCGAGATTGTCGAGGAGCGCGACGAGGTTGACGTGCGGGGCGCCGGCGGTGCCGAAGACGTAGAGCTTCATGCGGTCCGTGTCGGCGAGCTCCACCGCGTTGACGCGGGCGAGCGCCGCGCTTTCCTTGAGACCCACCACCTCGACGATGCCCTGACCGGCATAATGGTCGGCGAGCGCCTCGTGGATCGAGCCGAGCGAGGCATGGTCGTTGAGGTCGGCGAGATAGAGCGGCACCTGCACGATCATGCCCTGCGGGAACTTTCCGACGGAGGGCGAGAAGAGGGGCGCGCGGGAGAGCAGGCCATGCACCTGCATCTCCGGCACGTGCTTGTGCTTGAGCGGCAGGCCGTAGAGGAAGTGGGGCGCGTCGATGTGCTCGGGATGGCCCGGATCCTCCATCTGCGCGATGAGCTGCTTGCCGCCGCCGGTATAGCCGGAGACGGCATTGACCGTGACCGGATAGTCCTCCGGCAGGATGCCGGCGAGCCGCAGCGGGCGGATGAGGCCGATGGCGCCCGTCGGGTAGCAGCCGGGATTGGCGACATGGCGGGCACGTGCGATCTTCGCCGGCTGTTCGCTGTCCATCTCGGCAAAGCCGTAGACCCACTCCGGATCGACGCGGTGCGCCGTGGAGGTGTCGATGATGCGCACCCGGTTGTTGCCGGCGACCATGGCGACCGCTTGCCTGGCCGCATCGTCCGGCAGGCAGAGGATCGCGACGTCCGCGCTATTGATGAGGTCCTCGCGCAGCCTGGCGTTGCGGCGCTCGGCCTCCGGAATGGACAGAAGCTCCACATCGCCCCGGCCGGCCATGCGCGTGCGGATCTGCAGGCCCGTCGTGCCGTGTTCGCCATCGATGAAGATCTTCGGTTTCATCTGCTGTCCAATCCTGTTCCTGCGGTTCGCGGCCGGTATAGACCCTTGTCCCGTCGCATTCAACGCCGCTCGGCGAGCCATTCGGCGCGAAGGCCGAGCATGTACATGGCGATGGTCGAGCCGGCGATGGCGGTGATGTCGGCATGGTCGTAGGCGGGGGCCACCTCCACGACGTCGGACCCCACCACATGCAGCGCGCCGAGCTTGCGCAGCACCGAAAGGATCTTTGCGCTCGACGGGCCGCCGGAGACCGGCGTACCGGTGCCGGGCGCATAGGCGGGGTCCAGGCAGTCGATGTCGAAGGTGAGATAGGTGGAGCGTGCGCCGACATGCCGGACGATCGTGTCGGCAAGCTCGCCCGCGCTCATCTCCTCCACCTCGTAGCCGTAAAGGATGCGGATGCCGCAATCCTCCGGCGCGTGGGTGCGGATGCCGACCTGGATCGACGTCTCCGCGTCTATCAGCCCCTCGCGCACCGCCGTTCCCACAAAGGAGCCGTGGTCGATGCGGCCCTTCTCGTCCGGCCAGGTATCCTGGTGGGCGTCGAACTGCACGAGGGAGAGGGGGCCGTACTTTTCCGCGTGCGCACGCAGCAGCGGCAGGGTGATGAAATGGTCGCCGCCGAGCGTCAGCAGGTAGGCGCCGGATTTCAGGATCTTCTTCGCCTCGCGCTCGATCGTGCCCGGCGTCTTCTGGTGGTTGCCGTAGTCGAGCAGGCAGTCGCCGTAGTCGATGACGGCCATGTCCGCGAAGAGGTCGCGCTCGAAGGGATATTGCGGGTCGTTGTCCATGATCGCCGAGGCGCGCCGGATCGCCTGCGGCCCGAAGCGCGCGCCGGGACGGTTGGAGGTCGCGGCATCGAAGGGAATGCCCCAGACGACCGCGTCGACATCCTTCAGCGCCTTGGTGTAGCGCCGGCGCATGAAGGAGAGGATGCCCGCATGGGTCGGGTCCGATGCGGCACTCTTCAGCGTCTTTGCCGTGATAGCGTGGTCGATCGTCTTGTTGGCCATAAATGTCCCTCCGAATGTGGCGGGACGTTCGCCAATCGCGGGGCTTTAGGCAAGGGGGTAAATGGGGCGGGAAAGGGGGATGGGCCACTTTCGGGCGCGGTTGTGAGGTTGCCCCTCATCCCGCGGCCGCGACCTTCTCCTCCGCAAGCGGGGAGAAGGAACACTGTCGCCATGTTTTCCTACCTTTTGGCAGGACGTCGCCACAACGCCCTTCTCCCTGCTTGCGGGGAGAAGGTGCCGGCAGGCGGATGAGGGGCAATCCACCTATCCCAAAAACGAAAAGGCCGGGGCGAACCCCGGCCTTTCCTGAAGAGCAAGTCTTCCGAGCGATCAACGCTTGGAGAACTGGAACGAACGGCGTGCCTTGGCGCGGCCGTACTTCTTGCGTTCGACGACGCGCGAGTCGCGGGTCAGGAAGCCGCCCTTCTTGAGGATCGGGCGCAGGCCCGGCTCGAAGTAGGTCAGCGCCTTGGAGATGCCGTGACGGACGGCACCGGCCTGGCCGGAAAGGCCACCGCCGGCGACGGTCGCGTCGATGTCGAACTGGCCGTCGCGGGCCGCCGCGACGATCGGCTGCTGCAGGATCATCTGCAGGACCGGGCGGGCGAAATAGGCTTCGAACGACTTGCCGTTGACGGTGATCTTGCCGGAGCCCGGCTTGACCCACACGCGGGCGACGGCGTCCTTGCGCTTGCCGGTGGCGTAGGAACGGCCCTGGGCGTCAACCTTCTTGACGTGAACCGGGGCGGAGGCAGCGGGAGCTGCGGCAGCGACGCCGAGGTCCTTGAGGGAGGAGAGGTCGGCCATGATCAGGCGCTCCTTGTGTTCTTGCTGTTCAGCTTGGCGACGTCGAGGACGGTCGGCTGCTGGGCTTCGTGCGGGTGGTTGGAGCCTGCATAGACGCGCAGGTTCTTCATCTGGCGACGGCCGAGGGGGCCGCGCGGAACCATGCGCTCGACGGCCTTCTCGAGGACGCGCTCCGGAAAGCGGCCTTCGATGATCTGGCGCGCGGTGCGCTCCTTGATGCCGCCCGGGTAGCCGGTGTGCCAGTAGTACTTCTTGTCGGCGTACTTCTTGCCGGTGAAGACGACCTTGTCGGCGTTGATCACGATGACGTTGTCACCGTCGTCGACGTGGGGCGTGAAGGTGGCCTTGTGCTTGCCGCGCAGGCGGTTGGCGATGAGGGTAGCGAGGCGACCGACAACGAGGCCTTCGGCGTCGATGAGGATCCACTTCTTCTCTACCTCGGCGGGCTTCTGTACGAAGGTTGCCATAGGATCAGCTCTTTCTCAGGATCCCGAAGGCCTTGCGGGCCACGGGCGTTTCTTGTTGCTTGGTTTGGCACCTGCGGATGCCAAAAATCGAACGCGGCCCGAGGGGACCGCGATCTGGAGCGGCTTATAAGCGAGGCCCGATCTGGCGTCAAGGGACGATGATCGCGAAGTGTCAAAGATAATATAGTGAAAACAATAGCTTATGAAAGCGGTATTTTGATACCACAAATTATCGCGGCGGAATCGAATAGGTCGCCGTGGCGTGCGCCACCAGATCGTCGGCATCCTCGCCGAAAATCGAGGCCTCGACGACCGCCAGCCGCTTGCCGAGCTTCAGGATGCGGCAGGTGCAGGAGAGGGGGCCGGGCGCGGGCTTGCGCAGGAAGTTGATGTTGAGATTGGTGGTGACGGCGAGCGCCACCGGGCCGATATGGGCAAGCACCGCACAATAGGCGCCGACATCGGCGAGCGCGAAGAGCGTGGGGCCGGAGACCGTGCCGCCGGGGCGCAGGTGCCGCTCGTTGGGCACAAGGCGCAGGACCACCGTGCTAGGCCCCACCTCCGTCACCTCGAACACCTTGCCGTCCGTGTGAAGCTGCGGGAAGTCGGTTTCGAGGAAGCGGTTCAGCGCTTCCGGCTCCATGATCGGCGTCAGTTCCATGGCATGGCCTCCTGTCGCGAGCTTTACAGACCGATTTGCCGGCCGCGGCAAGCCCTCTCAAAGTCTATGCCGCCACGCTTGAAACCGGCTGCCGCCAGGCGTAGGACCGCAGGCGGAGAACAGCGAAGGAGGCGGTCATGGCGGATGTGGTGTCGTTCAGGAAGGAGGAGGCGCCCGGTCCGGTGCGCGTCGAGCGGTCCGAACCGATCCTCCGGATCACGCTCAGCAACCCGCCGGCCAACGTCCTCTCCATCGCGGTGATGGAAGCCCTTGCGGAGGCGCTCGACGCGGCCGCGGCCGACGACGCCATCCGCGTGGTCGTGCTGGCGTCCACCGGAAACGTCTTCTCCGCCGGCCACGACCTCAAGGAGATGACGGCGCATCGCGCGGACGCGGATGGCGGGCGCGCCTTCTTCGAG
This sequence comes from Shinella agrisoli, assembly GCF_046557955.1. Taxonomy (NCBI): domain Bacteria; kingdom Pseudomonadati; phylum Pseudomonadota; class Alphaproteobacteria; order Hyphomicrobiales; family Rhizobiaceae; genus Shinella; species Shinella agrisoli. Next base: position 105,567 of record NZ_JBJIEP010000011.1, read on the forward strand.
AAGACGATGCGCATGGCGGCGGACATTATGCTGAAGATCGCCGCGCTGCCGCAGCCGGTGGTGGCCGAGATCGACGGGCTTGCGACCGCGGCCGGCTGCCAGCTCGTCGCGAGCTGCGACCTTGCCATCTGCACGGACACGTCCGCCTTCTGCACGCCGGGGGTCAATATCGGCCTCTTCTGCTCGACGCCGATGGTCGCCGTTACCCGCGCCGCCCATCCCAAGCAGGCGATGGAGATGCTGCTGACCGGCGAGACGATCGACGCCTCCACCGCCAAGGATTTCGGCCTCGTCAACCGCATCGTGCCGCGGCAATACCTGCGCCAGGTGATCGACAAATACGCCTCGGTCATCACTTCGAAGTCGCCGCAGGCGCTGCGCATCGGCAAGGCCGCCTTCCGCGCGCAGGCCGGCCTGCCGGTTGCGGAAGCCTACGACGTCGCCGTCGCGACCATGGTGGACAACATGTTCGCGGACGACGCGAAGGAGGGGATCGGTGCGTTTCTGGACAAGCGGATGCCGGAGTGGAAATAACGTTTAGAGACAGGTGTTACGTTTAACGTTAGACGTACTCCGCAAAGCGGAGTATGCTGGGCGGATGATCAAATCCATTGCGGACACCGCAACACGGCAGTTCATCGAAACGGGAAAGTCCCGGTTTTCTGGCCTCGATCCGGCAAAGGCGATGGCGCGTCTGAACGTCCTGAATGCCGCGCGCAGTCTGGACGATATATCCCCGCTACGCTCGATAGGGCTGCATAAGCTTGCCGGTGATCGAAAGGGGCAATGGGCCATGACGATCAACGGACCTTGGCGCCTGTGTTTTCGCTTTGAAAACGGAGACGCCTACGACGTCGAAATCGTCGATTATCATTGATTGAAGGAGTAAGCGGATGTTCGAGGTTCATCCCGGTTCCATCCTGAAGGAAGAGCTTGAGGCACGCCAGATGAGCGGCAACGCGCTTGCGCTTGCGCTAAGGATCAATTCCGGCCGCGTATCGGAAATCTTGAACGGCAAGCGCGGAGTTTCTGCGGATACCGCGCTTCGGCTCGGCCGTTATTTTGGCAATGACCCGCAGTTTTGGCTCGGGCTGCAGGCAGCCTACGACCTTGCGGTTGCCCGGCGCGAAAGCGGAGAAAAGATCTTGCGGGAGGTTCTTCCCGCCCAAACGGCGGCATAGCGCTTACGCCAGCTTCAGCACCAGCACGCCCGCGGCGATTACCGCGCCGGCGATGTAGCGCCAGAGGCTCGCCTTCTCCTTGAGGATGAAGACGGAGATGAGGAGGGCGAAGAGGATGGCGGTTTCGCGCAGCGCCGCGACGGTGGCGACCGGCGCCCTGGTCATCGCCCACAGCGCAAGGCCATAGGAGGCGATGGAGCCGGCGCCGCCGAAGAGGCCGCGCGCCCAGTTTCGGCGCACGTGGCTCCAGACGGGTGCGGTGCCGCGGCGTGCGATCGCCCAGCCGAAGAGCAGGACGGGCGGCAGCAGCGACATCCACAGCGTATAGGAGACGGCGTTTCCCGAGGCGCGCGCGCCGGCGGCGTCGACGAATGTGTAGGTGGCGATGACGGCGGCGTTCGCGAGCGCGTAGAGGATGGCGCGCCGCCCGCCGTACCGCGATTCGAAGGCAAGCGTCAGGACGCCGGCGGAGATGACCAGCACCCCCGCCATGGCCGCAGGCGCCAGATGTTCGCCGAGGACGATGCCGCTGGTCATAGCGACGAGGAGCGGGGCCGCGCCGCGCATCAGCGGATAGACGAGGCCGATGTCGCCGGCCCTGTAGGCCGCCGCGACGAGCTGGAAATAGGCGAACTGGAGCGCGGCGGACGCCAGGATGAAGGGCCAGGCCCCGGGATGGGGCAGCGGCACCAGCGGCAGGCAGAAGAGGCCCACAATGCCGCCGCCGAGCGAAACCATCGAAGCGTCGAGCGACTTGTCCGTGCCGGATTTGACAAGGGCGTTCCAGGTCGCATGCAGGGCCGCGCCGAACAGCACGAGAAGGAGAACGTCAAGCGGCAATCTGGGACCTCGGAGGGGCGGCCACGCGCAAGGGGAGAAGGCCCTTCATCAGCCCAAAGCCGGCGATTTGCAATCGGGATTTTCGCCGCGCGCGCATCGTAAAGGGCCGAAAACGCGAAAAGTGACCCGGATTGGCACAATCCACCCGTGCGCGGGCCTTTGGGCACAATCGTCTTCTTTAAGGTTCTGCGCTAGGCTGCAACGTGGAAGACGCGTGAGAGACGGTCGCGAAAGCTGGAGGAGGCAGCGATGAACCACGATCACTATCCCGACAGCTACATCCGCCACATCCTGAAGTCCGTGCGCACGATCGCCGTGCTCGGCGCCTCGCCGAACGATTCGCGGCCAAGCCACGGCGTCATGGGCTTCCTGCTCGGCAAGGGCTACCGTGTCATTCCGGTCAATCCGGGCCATGCCGGCAAGAAAATCCTCGGCCAGACCGTCTATGCCCGCCTTGCCGACATTCCCGAGCCGATCGACATGGTCGACGTCTTCCGTGCTGCGAGCCAGCTCCAGTCGGTCGTCGACGAGGTGCTGGCGCTTCGCCCCTTGCCCTTCGTGCTGTGGGGCCAGTTCACCGTGCGCGACGACGCGGCGGCCGCACGGGCGGAGGCTGCCGGCATCCGGGTCGTCATGGATCGCTGCCCCGTCACGGAGTATCCGGTGCTGATGCTCAAGGCCTCCTGACGGCGCCCGTATTGACTTCACGTTGCGTTACCCCAATTCTCCGCGCAGAAACGGGACGACGCCATGAATCATGCTTCCTATCCAGACTACTACATTGCCGACATCCTGCGCTCGACGAAGGTGATCGCGCTCGTCGGCGCTTCGCCGAATCCGGAGCGGCCGAGCTATCGGGTCATGGCCTTCCTGCTGCGCAAGGGCTATCGCGTCATCCCGGTCAATCCCGGCCAGGCCGGCAAGGAGATCCTCGGGCAGCCGGTCGTCGCCCGCCTTGCCGACATCGTCGAGCCGATCGACATGGTCGATGTTTTCCGCGCGGCCGACGCCCTGCCGTCGGTGGTGGAGGAGGTGCTTGCGCTCTCCCCGCTACCGAAGGTCGTCTGGGGCCAGCTCTCGGTGCGCCACGACGAGGCTGCCGCCCGGGCCGAGGCGGCCGGCATCAAGGTGGTGATGGACCGTTGCCCGGCGATCGAATATCCGCGCCTCGTCGCGTGAGACCGAAGCTCCCGCCGCTCCGCGCGCTTGCGGGAAATCTCCCTTTGACCGGCCTCTAACTCTCTGAAATAGTCCCCCAAAACAGCAATTTGGGAGGCCATTCCATGACGAAGAACAAGCCGGGATTTTCCACGCTCGCCATCCACGCCGGCGCGCAGCCCGACCCCACGACCGGCGCGCGCGCGACGCCGATCTACCAGACCACCAGCTTCGTCTTCAACGACACGGACCACGCCGCCTCGCTCTTTGGCCTGCAGGCCTTCGGCAATATCTACACCCGCATCATGAACCCGACGCAGGCCGTGCTCGAAGAGCGCGTCGCCGCCCTTGAAGGCGGCACGGCGGCGCTCGCCGTCGCCTCGGGCCATGCCGCGCAGCTCCTCGTCTTCCACACGATCATGCGCCCGGGCGACAATTTCATCGCCGCACGCCGGCTCTACGGCGGCTCGATCAACCAGTTCGGCCATTCCTTCAAGACCTTCGACTGGCACGTGCGCTGGGCCGATACGGGCGACCTCTCGACGTTCGAGAACCAGATCGACGACAGGACCAAGGCGATCTTCATCGAGAGTCTTGCAAACCCCGGCGGCACCTTCGTCGACATTGCCGGCATCGCCGAGATCGCCCACCGCCACGGCTTGCCGCTCATCGTCGACAACACGATGGCAACGCCCTACCTGGTGCGCCCGCTGGAGCACGGCGCCGACATCGTCGTGCATTCGCTGACCAAGTTCATGGGCGGCCACGGCAATTCCATGGGCGGCGTCATCGTCGACGGCGGCACCTTCGACTGGTCCGCCTCGGGCAAGTATCCGGCGCTCTCCGAGCCGCGGCCGGAATATGCCGGCATGGTGCTGCATGCCACCTTCGGCAACTTCGCCTTCGCCATCGCCTGCCGCGTGCTCGGCCTGCGCGACTTCGGCCCCGCCATCTCGCCCTTCAACGCCTTCCAGATCCTGACCGGCATCGAGACCCTGCCGCTCAGGATGCAGCGCCACTGCGACAATGCGCTCGCCGTCGCCACGTGGCTGAAGGGTCACGACAAGGTGGCCTGGGTCACCTATGCCGGCCTCGACGACGATCCGAACCACGCCCTCCAGCAGCGCTATTCGCCCAAGGGAGCAGGGGCCGTCTTCACCTTCGGCCTCAAGGGCGGCTACGAGTCGGGAAAACGCTTCGTGGAAGGGCTGGAAATGCTCTCGCACCTCGCCAATATCGGCGACACGCGCTCGCTCGTCATCCATCCGGCCTCGACGACCCACCGCCAGCTCACCGAGGAGCAGCAGGTGGCCGCCGGCGCCGGGCCGGACGTCGTGCGCCTGTCGATCGGCATCGAGGATGCCGCCGACATCATCGCGGATATCGAGCAGGCGCTGGCCAAGGCGTAAGGGAGGCTGCCCCTCGTCCGGCCTGCCGGACGAGGGACAACGCGCCTCCGAACGCAAAAAGGAACCGTCATGACCAAGGCACGCACTTTCGACATTTCCGGCATCGAGCCCGAGACGGGCCGTCCGGCCGCGGACCGGCTGATCGCCGGCGATCCGGTCTTCACGAGCTGGAACGTCGAGGAGGCCGAGGGCGGCATCTATTCCGGCATCTGGCAGTCGACGCCCGGCGCCTGGCGCATCGAATATGACGAATGGGAATATTTCCATATCCTCGAAGGCCGCTCCATCGTCACGTCCGACGACGGCGAGGTCTTCCACCTTGCTGCCGGTGACCGCCTGATCCTCAGACCCGGCTTCAAGGGAATCTGGGAAGTCGTTGAAACGACTCGCAAGGACTACGTCATCCGGCTCTGATCACCACGTGAGCTCCAGCGCCTCCAGCCCGTGGAAGTGGTAGACGTCCTTCACCACGGGTTTTTCGGCGATCCTCAGCCCCGGCAGGCGCCGGAATAGGATCGGCAGGGCGATGTTGAGCTCCAGCCGGGCGAGCGGCGCACCGATGCAGAAATGGATGCCGGCGCCGAAGGAGAGGTTGGCGCCCTCGTCACGCTGCGGCTTGAAGGTGAGCGGATCGGAGAACTTCCTCGGGTCGAGATTGGCGGCGGCGAGGATCATCGCCACCTTGTCGCCGCGGCGCAGCGGGATGCCGTCGAGCTCGACATCTTCCAGCGCATAGCGCTCGAAGATGTGCACCGGCGCGGAGATGCGCAGGCACTCCTCGACCGTGCGCTCCGTCGCCTTCGCGTCCGCAAAGAGCACGGCGGGATCGGCACCGTTCTCGAGGATGGTGCGCACCGCATTGCCGATCTGGTGCACCGTCGCCTCGTGGCCGGCGTTGAGCAGCACGATGGTCGTGGAGACCAGTTCGTCCTCTGTGAGCAGCTGGCCGCGGTGCTCCGTATGCACCATGTGCGAGAGCAGGTCTTCGCGGGGCGCCGCCCGGCGCTCGGCGATCACGCCGCGCACATAGTCGGAAAATTCCTCCGCCGCCCTGTCGGCCGCGATCTCGTCCTCGTGCGTCCGGCCGAACATGTACATGCGCACATAGGCGTGCGACCACTTGAGGAGCTGCGGCCCCATCTCGTCGGGAATGCCGATCATGCGCGCGATCATCGTCACCGGCAGGATGTCGGCGAAGGCGGAAAGCAGCTCGACGCGCCCGTCCTTCTCGAACCGGTCGATCGCCTGGTGGCAGAGTTCGGTGATCTCCGGCGTCAGCCGCTCGATCGTGCGCGAGACGAAGGCGCGGTTGACGAGCGTGCGCAGCCGCGTGTGCTCCGGCGGCTCCAGCTCCAGAAGCGACCAGGCCTCCGCCGAATCGAAATGCCGCACATGCGGCTGCGGCTCGGGAAGCCCGAGTTCCTCGCGCGTCGCCACATGCAGGATCTGCCGTCCGAAGCGGCGGTCGCGCAGCAGGCCGTTCACGTGGTCGTAGCCCGTGAAATACCATTGCCGCTGCTCTTCCCACCAGAAGGTGGGACAGTGCGCGTGCAGCGCGGCATAGACCGGGTTCGGATCGCGATAGAAACCGGGGTCGCGCGCATCGAGCGAAACGCGGCGGCTGACGGGATCGATGGTGAGGAAGGGGAAGGGAGTTGTGGTCATGGCCGATCGGTAGCGCATTCCGGCGCGAGGGAAAACCGGAATTTGATTTCTCGATGAGATTAAACTAAGTCTGGTAAACTAAGTCCGGTGGAGGCCAGGATGCGCGTCGTCAATATTCATGAAGCCAAGACGCATCTGTCGCGTCTTGTCGAGCAGGCCGCGGAAGGTGAACCCTTCGTCATCGCCAAGGCGGGCAAGCCCATGGTGCGGGTCGTGCCGCTGGAGGAAGGCGGCAAGAAGCCGTCTCCAAGCCGCTTCGGGTTTCTTCGCGGGCAGCTCAAGGTGCCCGCCGACTTCGATACGATGGGCCAGGAGGAAATCGAAAAGACGTTTCGCGGTGAAGAATGAGGCTGTTGATCGACACCCATCTCCTGATCTGGGCTGCCGAAGGGGCCGAGCACCTCAGTACCGGGGCCGTCGGACTGATGGCCGATCCGGACAATGTGCTGGTCTTCAGCGCCGCAAGCATCTGGGAGGTCGCAATCAAGCAAACCCTGAATCGGCGGGACTTCTCCGCCGATGCGTCCCTTCTTCGGCGCGGCCTCCTCGAAAGCGGCTATGAGGAGCTGGCGGTCAACGCCGCCCATGCGGTCGCGGCGGCAGACCTTCCGGACACTCACGCCGATCCATTCGATCGCATGCTCATCGCCCAGGCGCGGACCGAAGGTCTCCTGCTGCTGACCGCCGACCGGCGCTTGGCATCCTGTGGCGGCCCGATCCGCCTCGTCTGATCAACGCCCGAGGGCAATCCCTTCCCGCCGCGGATCGGCGGCGCCCTTCAGCCCGTCGGCGGTAAGCTCGATGGCGTGCAGGCCGGAGGTCATCTCGCCGGCCTTCACCTCGTAGCCGAGCGCCTTCAGCGGCCCGGCCAGCTTTTCCGCATCGGTGCCGGCTTCGAGCTCGTAGGGGCCGAAGCGGTTGACGAGGTGCGGCATGGCCACGACCGCGCCGACATCAAGGCCCCAGTCGATATAGGCGATCAGCGCCTGGGCGACATAGCCGATGATCTGGCTGCCGCCGGGCGAGCCGATGGCGACGAGCGGCCTGCCGTCCTTCATCACGATGGTCGGCGACATGGAGGAGCGGGGCCGTTTTCCCGGCTCGACGCGGTTGGCGACCGGCATGCCCCCGTCATGGGTCTCGAAGGAGAAGTCGGTGAGCTCGTTGTTGAGCAGGAAGCCGCCCGCCATCAGCCGCGAGCCGAAGCCGTTCTCGATGGTGGTGGTCATGGAGACGACGTTGCCCGCCTTGTCGACGATGACGAAATGGCTGGTGGAGGGCAGCTCGATCGCCGCATCCCGGCCGAAGTTGAGGGCGTGGTCCCATTCCGGCTTGCCGGCGGCCACGGCATCGTCGCCGAGCGCCCTGTCGCCGTCGAGCAGCCTGGCGCGTTCGCCGAGATAGGCCTTGTCGAGGAGCCCCTTGATCGGGGCGGGCACGAAATCGGTATCGGCGAGGTAGCGCCCGCGGTCGGCGAAGGCGAGGCGCTGGGCATCGCCGATCAGGCGCCAGCTTTCCGGATTGTCCCTGCCGAGGGCCTTGAGGTCGAAGTTCTCCAGCATGCCGAGCATCTGGCCGATCGCCACCGCGCCGGAGGAGGGCGGGCCCATGCCGCAGACGTCGAGCGCCCGGTAGGTGACGCAGACCGGCGGGCGCTCCTTCACCCGGTAGTTGGCGAGGTCGGCGAGCGAGAGCACGCCGGCGTTCCTTGCCGACATGCGCACCGTATCGACGATCGCCTCGGCGATCGGGCCGGTGTAGAAGGCCGTCGCGCCGCCCTCGGCGATGGCCGAGAGCGTTTCGGCATAGGCGGGATTGCGCAGGCGCGTGCCGGCCTTCAGCGGCGCGCCGTCGGCGCCGAAGAAGTAGGAGGCCGTCGCCTCGAAGGCCTTCAGCCGTTCGCCTTCCGCCGCGATCAGGCCGGCAAGGCGCGGCGAGACTGCAAAGCCTTCGCGGGCGAGCTTTTCCGCCGGCGCGAAGAGGTCCCGCCACGGTGTCCGGCCCCAGCGGTTGTGCGCCTCCTGCATCAGCAGGACGGTGCCGGGCGTGCCGACCGAGCGCCCGCCGACGACGGCGTCGAAGAATTCCATCGGCTGGCCCTTGTCGTCGAGGAAGAGTTTGGGCGTTGCCTCCATCGGGGCGGTCTCGCGGCCGTCGAGCGTGACGATGCGCTTCGCCCCCGCGTCGTAGTAGACGAGGAAGGCGCCGCCGCCGAGGCCGGAGGACTGCGGCTCGACGAGGCCGAGCACGGTTTGAACGGCGACCATGGCGTCGATCGCGCTGCCGCCGGCGGCAAGGATCTTCTCCCCGGCCTCCGCCGCGAGGGGATGGGCGGCGGCCACCATGTGCTCCTTCGCGGTGACGACCTTCGCCGCCGCAAGGCCCGTCGCCCGCTCGGGCGCGAACGTGTCGGAGGCCTGCTGGGCGGGGGCGCTCGCCGCGGTGAGGAAGAAAAGCCCGATGGCTGCGATCGATCGTGTGGTCATGGCTGCCTCCGCCCGGCGGGTATGGGCGCCGGGCGCCCGCAGATGCGGGGGAAGGCGGATGGCCGGATTCATCCTTCCTTCACCCCGGCGGCGCCGCGGTTGTGGAAATCGTCCCCTCCCGCCGCGCCGGTTAACCGCATTCTGGCATAGAGCGCCGCAAAACGCTCGGCCGTCTTGAAGTCCCTTACCCTGACACTCTATGTAGGGAAGACGAAACTTGCTGATTCCCAACGCGTGGCGACGGGTTTCAGGGCCACTTGAGATGAAGGATTGACATGAAAAATCCCGTAGATACCGCCATGGCTCTGGTGCCGATGGTCGTCGAGCAGACCAACCGCGGCGAACGTTCCTACGACATCTATTCGCGTCTCCTGAAAGAGCGCATCATCTTCCTGACGGGTCCCGTCGAGGATCACATCGCCACGCTCGTCTGCGCGCAGCTTCTTTTCCTCGAGGCGGAGAACCCGAAGAAGGAGATCGCGCTCTACATCAATTCGCCCGGCGGCGTGGTCACCTCCGGCATGGCGATCTACGACACGATGCAGTTCATCAGGCCGGCCGTGTCGACGCTCTGCATCGGCCAGGCGGCGTCCATGGGCTCGCTGCTTCTGGCGGCCGGCCACAAGGACATGCGCTTCGCCACGCCGAACGCCCGCATCATGGTCCACCAGCCGTCCGGCGGCTTCTCGGGCCAGGCGTCCGACATCGAGCGCCATGCAAAAGACATCCTCAAGATGAAGCGTCGCCTCAACGAGGTCTACGTCAGGCACTGCGGCCGCACCTACGAGGAAGTGGAACAGACGCTCGACCGCGACCATTTCATGAGTGCGGACGAGGCGAAGGAGTGGGGTCTCGTCGACCGCGTCATCACCAGCCGCGAGGCCATCGAGGGCGTGGAAGGCGCGTGAGGTCAAGGTTTTGTGTGCGGATGAGGCATATTGTGACACATTTGTAATGGTCACGGGGCTTTATCCCCACCGCAAAGCCGTTAATATTGGCCGTTAATGCTATGTTGATTTGTGACGACCTAGCATTCGGTATTTCGGTGGGGGATTCGTTGCCACCGGTCGGGGCCTGGCCCCGGTCCCGGTCAGTACCCCTGGAGCCTTTTGAAGGATGCGCGCGCTACCGAAAAAGGCGGTTTGAGTGTCCGGCCATCTTCGCAAGGGATGAACGGCGTGCTGGAAGGAAAGTGATATGAGCAAGGTCAGCGGCAGCAACGGCGGCGACTCCAAGAATACCCTTTACTGCTCCTTCTGCGGCAAGAGCCAGCACGAGGTCCGCAAGCTGATTGCCGGACCGACGGTGTTCATCTGCGATGAATGCGTCGAACTGTGCATGGACATCATCCGCGAGGAGAACAAGACCTCAATGGTCAAGTCCCGCGACGGCGTTCCCACGCCTCAGGACATCATCAAGGTCCTCGACGAATATGTCATCGGCCAGCAGCAGGCAAAGCGCATCCTGTCGGTCGCGGTGCACAACCACTACAAGCGCCTGGCGCACGCCGCCAAGGGCTCGGACGTGGAACTGGCGAAGTCGAACATCATGCTGGTCGGCCCCACGGGCTGCGGCAAGACCTATCTCGCCCAGACGCTCGCCCGCATCATCGACGTGCCCTTCACCATGGCCGACGCCACGACGCTGACGGAAGCCGGCTACGTCGGCGAGGACGTGGAGAACATCATCCTCAAGCTCCTGCAGGCGGCCGACTACAATGTCGAGCGCGCGCAGCGCGGCATCGTCTACATAGACGAGGTCGACAAGATCTCGCGCAAGTCCGACAACCCGTCCATCACGCGGGACGTCTCGGGCGAGGGCGTGCAGCAGGCGCTTCTGAAGATCATGGAAGGCACGGTCGCTTCCGTGCCGCCGCAGGGCGGGCGCAAGCATCCGCAGCAGGAGTTCCTGCAGGTCGACACGACGAACATCCTGTTCATCTGCGGCGGCGCCTTCGCCGGCCTCGACAAGATCATCTCCGCCCGCGGCGAGAAGACCTCGATCGGCTTCGGCGCGATGGTGCGCGCGCCGGAAGACCGCCGGGTCGGCGAGGTCCTGCGCGACCTGGAGCCCGAGGACCTGGTGAAGTTCGGCCTCATCCCGGAATTCATCGGCCGTCTGCCGGTCCTGGCGACGCTGGAAGACCTCGACGAGGACGCGCTGATCCAGATCCTGTCCGAGCCGAAGAACGCGCTGGTCAAGCAGTACCAGCGCCTGTTCGAGATGGAGGACGTGGAGCTGACCTTCCACGAGGACGCGCTGCGCGAGATCGCCCGCAAGGCGATCGTCCGCAAGACCGGCGCGCGCGGCCTGCGCTCGATCATGGAGAAGATCCTGCTCGACACGATGTTCGAGCTGCCGACGCTGGAAGGCGTGCGCGAGGTGGTCATCTCCGACGAGGTGGTCAAGGGCGCCGCCCGTCCGCTCTACATCTACTCCGAGCGTTCCGACGAGAAGGCCAACGTTTCGGCCTGAAGAAAGTCCCTCCCCGAAAGGGGAGGGTTTCGACCCTCATTCGATGATGGTCATGCGGTCCACGTCGAAGTCGGTTTCCTTGACGCGATGGGTGTCGACCTCGCCTTGCAGCCGCACGCGGGTGGTCTCGGAAACAGGCTGGGCGGGAAAGTCGTCATCGTCGACCTCGACCCGGATTTCACCCGTATCGTCCGCGAAGAGATATTCCTCGTCCGCCAGCTTGCGGATGATCCTGCCCTCGATTGTCGCTTTCATGTCGTCCCTGGCGTCGGCCTTGATGGCTTCGACGGTCATGGCCGGATAGGCCGTCTCTCCGCCCTGCTTTGCATCCGAAGGGCCGGTGAATTGCGCCAGAGCGGCCCCGGCAGGAAGAACGAGAAGGGTTGCGAGGGTGGCGAAGACGGGTTTCGGCATTTTCGACTCCTGAATCTGCTTGCAATTTGGCATAATGCCGGCCCCGGCCATTTAAGTCCATGTCCGTCATCGTGCCGCCCGCACATCGGCCGTTGCGAAACGCCGCGTGCCGCGCGAATATGGAAGACTTCGATTCTGTTTCGCGTATGCTTCGGCAGCATCGCCGGAGGAAGGCCGCAAGTTCCGCGACAGCGCGGAAGACTAGACTTCCTGTCGTTGGTTCGTATGGTCCGGTACGGGGTGGGGCACTCCGGGGCCGGGCTTGAAAAAGCGTTAACCGCACGCCACTTGTGGATGGAAAGATCGCCGGCCCGGTGACCCCAAGCGCCGATTGGACCGGTTCCCGGAAACGGGACGTTTGAAAGGAAATGACATGACGAAAAAGACGTCTGCGCCGCACGATTCCACGGCCTTCCCGGTCCTGCCCCTGCGCGACATCGTGGTGTTCCCGCACATGATCGTGCCGCTGTTCGTCGGCCGCGAGAAGTCGATCCGCGCGCTGGAGGAGGTGATGGGCACCGACAAGCAGATCATGCTTGCCACCCAGATCAACGCTTCCGACGACGACCCGGAGACCGACGCCATCTACCGCATCGGCACCGTCGCCAACGTGCTCCAGCTCCTGAAGCTGCCCGACGGCACCGTCAAGGTGCTGGTCGAAGGCCGCGCCCGCGCCGAGATCGACGGTTATACGGAGCGCGAAGAGTTTTACGAGGCGATGGCCCATGTGCTGGTCGAGCCGGACGAGGACCCGGTGGAGATCGAGGCGCTGTCGCGCTCGGTCGTCTCCGAGTTCGAGAACTATGTGAAGCTCAACAAGAAGATCTCGCCCGAAGTCGTCGGCGCCGCGAGCCAGATCGAGGACTACTCGAAGCTTGCCGATACGGTCGCCTCGCACCTTTCCATCAAGATCGTCGAGAAGCAGGAAATGCTGGAGACGACCAGCGTCAAGCTGCGCCTCGAAAAGGCGCTCGGCTTCATGGAAGGCGAGATCTCGGTCCTGCAGGTGGAAAAGCGCATCCGCTCGCGCGTCAAGCGCCAGATGGAGAAGACCCAGCGCGAATATTACCTCAACGAACAGATGAAGGCGATCCAGAAGGAGCTCGGCGACGGCGAGGACGGCCGCGACGAGATGGCCGAGCTGGAAGAGAAGATCGCCAAGACGAAGCTTTCCAAGGAGGCCCGCGAGAAGGCGGACGCCGAGTTGAAGAAGCTGCGCCAGATGAGCCCGATGTCGGCGGAAGCCACGGTCGTGCGCAACTATCTCGACTGGCTGACGGGCATTCCGTGGGGCAAGAAGTCGAAGATCAAGACCGACCTCAACAATGCGGAGAAGATCCTCGACGAGGATCATTTCGGCCTCGACAAGGTCAAGGAGCGCATCGTCGAGTACCTCGCCGTGCAGGCCCGCTCGAACAAGATCAAGGGTCCGATCCTGTGCCTCGTCGGCCCTCCGGGCGTCGGCAAGACCTCGCTCGCCCGCTCGATCGCCAAGGCGACCGGCCGCGAATATGTCCGCATGGCGCTCGGCGGCGTGCGTGACGAGGCCGAGATCCGCGGCCACCGCCGCACCTATATCGGCTCGATGCCCGGCAAGGTCATCCAGTCGATGAAGAAGGCGAAGAAGTCCAACCCGCTCTTCCTGCTCGACGAGATCGACAAGATGGGCATGGACTTCCGCGGCGATCCGTCCTCGGCGCTCCTGGAGGTGCTGGACCCGGAACAGAACTCGACCTTCATGGACCACTACCTGGAAGTCGAGTACGACCTGTCCAACGTCATGTTCGTGACGACGGCGAACACGCTGAACATTCCCGCGCCCCTGATGGACCGCATGGAAGTGATCCGCATCGCCGGCTACACGGAAGAGGAGAAGCTGGAAATCGCCAAAAGGCACCTCCTGCCCAAGGCGATCCGCGACCACGCGCTGCAGCCGAAGGAATTCTCGGTCACCGACGGCGCGCTGACCGCGGTCATCCAGCAGTACACCCGCGAGGCGGGCGTCCGAAACTTCGAGCGTGAACTGATGAAGCTCGCCCGCAAGGCGGTGACCGAGATCATCAAGGGCAAGTCGAAGAAGGTCGAGGTCACGGCCGAGAACATCCACGACTTCCTCGGCGTTCCGCGCTTCCGCCACGGCGAAGCCGAGCGCGAGGACCAGGTTGGCGTCGTCACGGGCCTTGCCTGGACGGAAGTCGGCGGCGAACTGCTCACCATCGAGGGCGTCAGCCTGCCGGGTGGCAAGGGCCGCATGACGGTGACCGGCAACCTCAAGGACGTGATGAAGGAATCGATCTCGGCAGCGGCCTCCTATGTCCGCTCGCGCGCCGTCGATTTCGGCATCGAGCCGCCGCGCTTCGACAAGACGGACATCCACGTGCACGTGCCGGAAGGCGCCACGCCCAAGGACGGCCCGTCGGCCGGCATCGCCATGGCGACCGCCATCGTCTCCATCATGACCGGCATCCCGGTCTCGAAGGACATCGCGATGACGGGCGAGGTGACGCTGCGCGGCCGGGTGCTGCCGATCGGCGGCCTCAAGGAAAAGCTGCTCGCAGCGCTTCGCGGCGGCATCAAGAAGGTGCTGATCCCGGAAGAGAACGCCAAGGACCTGGCGGACATCCCGGACAACGTAAAGAACAACATGGAGATCATCCCGGTCTCCCGCATGGGCGAGGTGATCGAGCATGCGCTGCTGCGCAAGCCCGAGCCGATCGAGTGGGACGGAACGGCCGGAACGGCCAATGTTCCGACGGTCGAATCGTCCGAGGACGGGCCCGGCGCGGTGGCTCATTGAGCCTTAGCACTTGGTGAAATGCCCTCCATTTTGGTGCGAAACGGCAAAAGACCGGCCCTCGGGCCGGTCTTTTTCGTCGAAAAGAGTGTGTAAACCCCGGATTCTCAGGGGATTGAGACGAAATATTCTTGCGAGGCGAGGGGCGATGCGTATTCTGCCCCCGACTTGTATGAGTCGTTTCAAACCGTAAGAAAGGGGTGGAAACATGAACAAGAATGAACTCGTATCCGCAGTGGCTGAGAAGTCGGGCCTGTCGAAGACGGACGCAGCATCTGCTGTCGACGCCGTTTTCGACACGATCCAGGGCGAACTCAAGAACGGCGGCGACGTTCGTCTCGTCGGTTTCGGCAATTTCTCCGTATCGCGCCGTGAAGCCTCGAAGGGCCGCAACCTTTCGACCGGCGCCGAGATCGAGATCCCGGCACGCAACGTGCCGAAGTTCTCGGCCGGCAAGGGCCTGAAGGACGCCGTCAACGGCTGATCCCATGCCGCCGCATGAACCCGGACCTGTCGGTTTCGGGGGTATCGTGCAGCAGCCTTGACGTTCTGCGGCGCCTTTTCGTCTCACGCGTGGTGCGGGACGGCGCTGGAGGGCAGAGCGGTTATCCACTCCGCCGCCAATCCTGAGTTTCAGGGCAGGGGTCCGGTTCAGCCGGACCCCTTTTTATTTGTGGGCAGGGCCTGCGGTTGCAACCGCATTGTCATCGGGTTGTAACATGGAGGCCTCAGAACCGCCGGGTTCCTTAATACCGGACCCCGGAGGTTTCCATGAAAACCCGTTCGCTCACCGCTGCCCTGGCAGCGGTCCTCGCCGCATCCGTGGCGCCCGCCGCCGGCGCCGAGCCCGTCTTCAACCGCATCGCGTCCTTCGCCGTCGCCGACAACCTGCCGGAAGGCGTGGACAGGGCGACGCCCACCTCGTCCGAGATCATCGCCGCGTCCGAGGACGGCAACACGCTCGTCTATTCCGACAGCCCGCTGAAGGCCATCGGCTTCATCGACATTACCGACGCGAAGGTCCCGAAGGCCGGCGGCATCGTCTCCTTCGACGGCGAGCCCACCTCGGTGGCGGTCGCCGGCGGCAAGGCGCTCGTCGCGGTCAACACGCGCCAGAGCTTCACCGATCCGTCCGGCGTCCTCGCCCAGGTCGATCTCGCCTCCAAAACGGTGGAGGCGACCTGCGACATCGGCGGCCAGCCCGATTCCATCGCGCTCAACAAGGACAAGACGATCGCCGCGATCGCCATCGAGAACGAACGTGACGAGGAGGTCAACGACGGCGCCATCCCGCAGATGCCGGCCGGCGACCTCGTGCTCGTCTCCGTCAAGGACGGCGTCGTCGATTGCGGCTCCCTGAAGCGCGTGGCGCTGACCGGCCTTGCCGAGGTCGCCGGCGAGGATCCGGAGCCGGAATTCGTTTCCTTCAACGACCTCGACGAGATCGCCGTCACGCTGCAGGAAAACAACCATATCGTCATCGTCGACGGCAGGACCGGCGCGGTGAAGAGCCACTTCTCCGCCGGCGCGGTCAGCCTCGACGGCATCGACACGGAGAAGGACGGCGCGCTGACGTTCACCGGCAGGATGGAGGATGTCGCCCGCGAGCCCGACGCCGTGAAGTGGCTGGACGACAACCGCCTCGTCGTCGCCAACGAGGGCGACTGGAAGGGCGGCGCGCGCGGCTTCACCATCTTCGACAAGGCGGGCAAGGTGCTCTACGAGAACGGCGCAGGCCTCGAGCGCGAGATCGCCAAGATCGGCCACTATCCCGACAAGCGCAACAAGAAGGGCATCGAACCGGAAGGCTTGGAAGCGGCGAAGTTCGGCGAGGATACCCTGTTCTTCGTGCTGGCCGAGCGCGCGTCGGTCGTCGGCGTCTACAAGGACACCGGCGCCGAGCCAGAGCTTCTCCAGCTCCTGCCGTCGGGCATCGGCCCCGAAGGCGCGGTCGCCATCCCGAGCCGCAACCTCTTCGTGACGGCCAACGAGACCGACCTCGTCGAGGACGGCGGCGCCCGCTCGCACGTCATGATCTATGAGCGTGCCGAAGGCGAGGCGGCCTATCCGCAGATCGTCTCCACCGAAAAGGACGGCGAGCTGATCGGCTTCGGCGCGCTGTCCGGCCTTGCGCCGGTCAAGGAGAAGCCCGGCATGCTCTATGCCGTCAACGACTCCTTCTATGCTTCCCAGCCGACGATCTTCACGATCGACGCGACGCAGAAGCCGGCGAGGATCGTCGACGCCCTGCGCATCACGCGGAACGGCACCGCCGCCCAGAAGCTCGACAGCGAGGGCCTGGTGCCGGACGGCGAGGGCGGCTTCTGGCTCGCCAATGAGGGCGATGCCGATAAGCTCTATGCCCATGCCATCGTCCATGTGAACGAGAAGGGCGAGATCGACAAGGAGATCGCCATTCCCGCCGAGTTGCGCGCCGGCGAGAAGCGCTTCGGCTTCGAGGGCATCACGGCCGTCGGCGAGGGCGACGACCGGGTGCTCTGGATGGCGGTGCAGCGCGAATGGGGCGACGACGAGAAGGGCTTCGTGAAGCTCGTCTCCTACAAGCCCTCCTCCGAGGAGTGGGGCGCCGTGCGCTACCCGCTCGACAAGACGGAGAGCGGCTGGGTCGGCCTTTCCGAGATCACGGCGGACGGCGACTACGCCTACATCATCGAGCGCGACAATCTGATCGGCCAGGCGGCCAGGCTGAAGAAGCTCTATCGCGTGGCGCTCGCCGACCTGAAGCCGGCCAAGCTCGGCGGCGACCTGCCGGCCGTCAGGAAGGAGGAGGTCCGCGACCTCATCCCCGACCTGAAGGCCACCAACGGCTATGTCGTCGACAAGGTCGAAGGCTTCACCATCGATGCCGCCGGCAACGGCTTCATCGTCACCGACAACGACGGCGTCGACGATTCCTCCGGCGAGACGCTGTTCTTCGGCATCGGGCCGATCAACGCGATGTGATCTGTTTAAGCCCTCTCTCTGCTTGCGGGGAGAGGGCGGCCCGAAGGACCGGGCGACGGGAGGCCAGACAAAAAAGCCGGGATCCTGCGATCCCGGCTTTTTGTTTCCGATGCCGTCCGGCTCAGCCCACGGCGTGCAACGGGCGAACGGGCGCGGGCTGGGCAGCGCCTTCGCTCCTGTCTCTTTCCCGTTGCAGTTCCTCGGTCTTCTCGCTGAGGCAGCGGATGATTTCCTTGAGCTGCTGCTTCTGCTCTTCGGTGAGGACCGCGAAGATCGCTTCGATGGTCTTGTGCTGCGGCTGCTGGGCGGCCGAAATCACCGTCCGGCCCATATCCGTGATGGACACGATCTTCGCGCGGCGGTCCTTCGGATCGGGCTCGCGCTTGACGAGCTTGTCACGCTCCAGCCCATCGATCGCCTCCGTCACCGTGCGGGGGGCGAAACCAAGGGCGCAGGCGATGTCCGTCGACCGCTGCGGCCCCTGACATTCCAGAAGGAGCAGGAACTTGCTGCGGGCGAGCGACACGCCTTCGTCCATCATGCACTCGTTCACCAGGCGGCTCACCTGATGGTAGAGTTTGAACATGCCCTGGGAGATTTCTATCGTGCTACTCATGAGGTGAAATATAAGTATTATGAGGGACCATGTCAAATGATAACGCAGTTTTTTGAATTATTTGATCATAGATATTGAACGATCGCTGTAAATGCGGTCCGTCAGGCAACGGACGGCTTTCCTTGCCTCTTCTCCGGCTTTTTCGGGGTGGGATGATTTCTTCCTGCATAACGGCGCAGCGGCCGCTGCAAGCATTGACCCGGCGCAGGCGTGAGGCGATTGTCCCGCCATGCCTTTCCGCTTCATCCACACGGCCGACCTGCACCTCGATTCGCCGCTTGCCTCGCTTGCGCTGCGCAACGCCGATCTCGGCGATCTCGTGCGCGGGGCGACGCGCAAGGCGCTGGAGCGCATCGTCGACCTTGCCATAGCGCAGGAGGTGGACGCCGTGCTCATCGCCGGCGACCTCTATGACGGATCGCAGACCTCCATGGCGACCGCGCTCTTCCTGATGGGGCAGATGCGCCGGCTGGAGGCGGCGGGCATCCGCGCCTTCATCATCCGCGGCAACCACGATGCGCAGTCGCAGATCACCCGCGAGCTCACCTTTCCGCCGAACGTGCACGTCTTCGACGGTCGCGGCAAGCCGGTGAAGGCCGGAATGCTCGCGAGCGGCCGCGAGGTCCATGTCCATGGCGTCAGCTTCGCCCAGCCGCATGCCCCGGCCTCGCTGCTGCCGACCTTCCGCGCGCCGGTGCCGGATGCGGTCAATATCGGCCTCCTGCACACCAGCCTTGCCGGCGCGAGCCGCCACGACCCCTATGCGCCGGTCGGCATCGCCGACCTTTCGGCGCACGGTTTCGACTATTGGGCGCTCGGCCACATCCACCAGCGCCGGGTGCACCTGGAGCGTCCATGGATCGTCATGCCCGGCAATCCGCAGGGGCGCGACATCAACGAGGGCGGGCCCAAGGGCGTGACGCTCGCCACCGTCGCCGAGGACGGCACGATCACCTGCGAGGAACACCGGGTCGCCGTCGCGGTCTTCGAGCGGTTGCCGGTCGATCTTTCCGGCGTGGACGACTGGCGCGGCATGCTCGACCGTGCGGAGGCCGCGCTGGGAGAGGCGAGGGGCGCCGCCGGCGTCCATCTCGTCGCGCGCGTCACGCTCACGGGGGCGACGCCGCTCGCCTGGCACCTGCGCCGCGACGAGGACCTGCTCACCGCCGAACTGCAGAACCTCGCCGCCTCGCTCGGCGAATGCTGGATCGAGGCGGTGGAGCTTGCAGTCTCCGCGCCGGCAACGGCGGGCGCCGATGCGGGGCCGGTCGCCGAGCTTTCGCGCCTGATGCACGAGGACGTGGTGCCGAACCATGCCTATCGCGAGGAACTGCGCGAAACGCTGGCCGACCTCCTGCGCCAGCTTCCGAGAGAGGCCCGCGGCCTGCTGGCGCCGGACGAGGCGGCGGAGGAAGCGCTGCTTTCCGAGCTCGCCCTTCACGGCTGCGATGCCGTGCTCGCCCGCCTCGGCGGCGAGAGCGAGGAGGCGTAGCGGGATGCGCCTCGACCGCCTGGACCTCGTCCGCTACGGCAAGTTCACCGACCGCAGCCTCGATTTCGGCGCGGCGCGGCCGGGCCGGCCGGATTTCCATCTCGTGCACGGGCCCAACGAGGCCGGCAAGTCGACGCTGTTCTCCGCCTATCTCGACCTGCTCTTCGGCATCGAGAAGTCGAGCGCCTACGGCTTCCTGCACCCCTATGCGCTGATGCGCGTCGGCGGCCGATTTTCCGTCGGCACGGAGTGCCACGAGGCCTATCGCCTCAAGCGCAACCAGGCCTCGCTCGTTGCCGCCGACGACCGGCCGCTGCCCGACACGCTCTTTGCCGCCGTGCTCGGCGGCATGGACCGCAATGCCTACCGCACCATGTTCTCGCTCGACGACGAGAGCATCGAGAAGGGCGGCGAGGACATATTGAAGAGCGAGGGCGAACTCGGCGCCATGCTGTTTTCGGCCAGCTCCGGCCTTTCCGACATGGCGTCCGGCCTTGCCGCGCTGAAGGCGGAGGCCGATGCGTTCTACCGCCCCTCCGGCCGCAAGCACGGCCTGTCCGTTCTGAAGGCGGAGGTCGAGGCGCTGGCGGCGGAGCGCAAGGCGCTCGACGTGGCGGCACGCGACTACGGCGCCCTGGTGCGCGAGCGCGACGACGCGGCCCGCCGCCACGCGGAAGCGGCCGCCCGCCGGTCGCAGGCGCGCGCCGCGCTGGCGCAGGTCGAGCGCAGCCTGTCCGCGCTGCCCTATCTGCGGCGCCTGCGGGCCCTGCGCGCGGAACTCGGCGCTTTCGACCTCGGCGAATCGCCGCCGGCCGCCTGGCGGGCGCTGACGGGCGAGCTCGCCCGCGAGGAAGCGGAAATCGCCGCGCGCGCCGACCGGATCGCGGCGGAGCGCGAACGCTACGCCGAGGAGCGCGCGGCGCTCGCCGACGACGATGCCGTGCTCGCCGCCGAGGCGGACGTCGCGGCGCTCTCCGGCTCCGCGCTCGAAGCCCGTTTCCGCACCGCGGCGATGGACCTTGCCGCCCGCGAGGCGGAGCGCGCGGGCGTCGCCGCCGCGATCGAGGCCGGCGCCGCGGCGCTCGGGCTTGCGCCGGGCACCGACCCTGCCGGGGTGCTGCTTCCGCCCGGCCTCGCCGAAAAGCTCACCGCCCTCCTGTCGCGGCACGCGGCTCTTGCTGAGCGGTCGGAAGCCGCCTTCCGGGAGCGCGCCGAGGCGGAAAAGGCGCTGGAGGCGATAGGGGGAGCCGCCGCTCTTCCGCAGGAGGAGGCGGAACGGGAGGCGGCCGCCCAGGCCGCGCTCGGCGCGATCCTGCGCGCCGCCCGGGCCGGCGATCTTTCCGCGCGCCTGCGCGAGGCCAGGCGCCTCGCCGCGCTGGCGGTGCAGGAGGC
Organism: Shinella agrisoli; assembly: GCF_046557955.1. Classification (NCBI taxonomy): domain Bacteria; kingdom Pseudomonadati; phylum Pseudomonadota; class Alphaproteobacteria; order Hyphomicrobiales; family Rhizobiaceae; genus Shinella; species Shinella agrisoli. The sequence goes on from NZ_JBJIEP010000011.1 coordinate 126,453, forward strand.
GGAGAGCGCGATGGCGCGCCTTGCGCCCTGGTCCGGCACGGCGGCGGTTCTGGAAGGCATGGCCGTTCCGGCGCCTGCGGAGCTGGAGGACCTGCGCAAGCGGCATGATGCGGCCGAGGAGGCCCTGCGCCGGCAGCGGGAGCAGGTCGCGGCGCTGGAGCTGGATGTGGCTTCTGCCAGGGCGATGCTCGATGCGCTCCAGAAGACGACGGGCGCGGCCGGGGAGGAACACGCCGGCCGGCTGAGGGCGGAGCGCGAGGCCGCCTGGCAAAACCATCTGACCCGCCTCGACGGCGAGACCGCCGCCGCGTTCGAAAAGGCCATGCGCGCGGACGACCGCGCCACGGACGCGCGGCTGCGCAATGCCGACCGCCTTTCCGAAATCCGCGTTCTCGAACGCACGGTGGCGGAGGGCGCGGCGCGGCTTCAAACGCTCGGCGAGGAGACCGCGCGGCTGGACCGGGCAAGGGCGGAGATATCCGCCGGGGCGGCGGTGCTCGCCCGGCGGCTCGGCCTGCCGGAGGAGACGCGGCTGCCGGAGGCGGCGGCCTGGCTGGAGCGGCGATCCGCCGCGCTGGAGGCGCTCGGCAACCGCGCGCGGCAGGCGGCGGAGGCCGATCTTGCCGAGGCGGACGCGCGCGCGTTGCTGGCCCGTCTGTCCGCCTTGCTCGACGGCGGGCTGGCGGCGGACACGCCTCTCGACGAGGCGCTGTTCCTTGCGGAGGACCGGCTGGAGGCCCTGAAGGCGGCGCAGGCGCAGCGGCTTGCCGCGGCGGAGCGGCTTGCCCGCGCGCGGCAGGACGCGGACGCGCGCCGCAAGGCGGCGCAAGAGGCGGCCTCGGCGCTGGCGGCCTGGCAGGAGGCATGGGAGGGGGAAATCGCCGGCACATGGTTTGCGGCGGACGCCGCGCCGGCCGAGCCCGACCGGCTGGCGGCGCTGCTTCCGGCCTTGCAGGCGCTCGCCCGCAATGTCGAGCGGCAGCGCGAGTTCGACTACCGCATCGCCGCGATGCGCCGGGACCAGGAAGATTACGGCAGCCATGCGCGCCGCCTTGCCGTGCGGCTGTCGGAGCCGTTCGACGCGGACGATCCGCTTGCCGCCGTGGCCGGCCTTGCGCGGCGGCTTGCGGCCGCGAAGGCGGTCCGGGAGCGGCGCGAGGCGATCGCCAAGGCGCTGGCGCGGCTCGGCGAGGAGGAGAGGGTGCTGGAGGAGCGCCGCACCGTCCTGGCCTCGCGGCTGTCCGAGATCTTCGCCTTCCTCGGCTGCGGCAGCCTTGCGGAAGCGGAAATCCTGCTCGAGGCCTATCGAAAGCGCGATGACGTGCGCGAGCGTGTCGCGGATGCCGCGCGCGATCTCGTGCAGCAGATGCACGCCGGGACGGTCGAGGAGGCCGAAGCGCTGCTGGCGGCGGTCGACGAGGACCAGCTTGCGGCGGAGCGGGCGGACCTTTCGGGCCGGCTCGACGCGCTCGACCGCGAGGTCGAGGAGCAGCACCTGGCGCGGGCGCGGGCCGAGGAGGCGCTCGCGCGGGTGGCCGGCAGCGACGAGGCGGCGGCGCTTGAGGAGCGGCGGCGCACTGCGCTGATCGACCTTGCGGAGAAGTCGCGGCGCTACCTTGCGACCCGCGCCGGCATCCTGGCGGCCGAGCAGGCCTTGCGGCTCTACCGCGAGCGCCACCGCAGCGCGATGATGGAACGCGCCTCGCGGACCTTCCGCGACATCACCGGCGGCGAATATACCGGTCTGTCGACGGTGCTCGACAAGGACAGCGAGTTCCTGGTGGCCAATGCCGCCGCGGGCGGCTCAAAGCTCGCGAGGGACCTTTCCAAGGGCACGCGCTTCCAGCTTTACCTGGCGCTGCGCGTGGCGGGCTACCACGAGATCGCCGCAAGCCGCGAGATCGTGCCCTTCATCGCCGACGACATCATGGAGACCTTCGACGACAGGCGCGCGCTGAACGCCCTGCGCGTGATGGGGGAGATGGCAAGGGGCGGGCAGGTGATCTACCTCACGCACCACCAGCACCTGCGCGATCTTGCGCGGCAGGCCTGCCCGGAGGTGACGATCCATGAATTGTGAAGGCTGGAACGTTCGACGTTGAAGGAGGCGTTGACGCCCGGAACTTGACTTGCCCGGCGGTAAGTGGTTCTTGGCGCACCATCGGCACCGCTGCGAAGACTGCTTCGCGCGGCGCTCCGCCCCGGCGAAACGGACAGGCATGACGACGAGGATCGGGAAAGAGGCGACCATGTGGGAGCGGGGCTTTGCGCCCGTCGGCTTCCTCGTGCTGCTCGTCACGCTGTTCCTCTCGCAATTCTTGCTGCCGGAAAACGCCGCCGCAGGCCACCCGCAGCGGACGGCCGCCGAAGGCGGCGTTGCGCCGTCGCCGCACTCCACGGCGGGCGACGAGGTCTGGTTCCCGGCGAGCGGCCATGCCGAGCGGCGGGTCGCCAAGGCCAAGTCGGGCCTGCCGGAAGGCGACGCGGCGGGCAAGGCGCTCGTTCCGGGCGCCGGCGTGCTGCTCTATCCCTTCGAGATCGCCGCGTATGAGGCCTTCTTCGCTGCCGACGACGCTGCGCCGGCTCCGGCCGGCCATGCCGCGTTCCGCAGCCGCGCGCCTCCGGCCCTTGCCGCCTGAGGCCCTGTGGCGTCGCTGACGCCGCGCCATTCGATTGAAATTCCGATCCCAGCGGACGGCGCCGACTCATCTCGTCGCGCCCTTCCGGCAGTTGAAGTGGAACACCCCATGAAAACCTCCAAATGGGCATTGCTGATCTACACCGCGATCATCCTTTTCGGGGTGCTCGCGGCCGTGCCCAACGTGCTGACGCCCGAGCAGCAGGCGAAATTCGGGCGATTCCTGCCCGCCAATCCCGTCACCCTCGGCCTCGACCTGAAGGGCGGCTCGCATCTCGTCCTGGAGGTCGATTCCGCGGCCCTGCGCAAGGCGCGCATGGACGTGCTGCTGAACGATGCCCGCGCGATCCTGCGCACGGCCGGCCAGCGCGCCTCCGCCGCCCGCCTCAACGGCACGACGCTGACGGTCACGCTGCCCGACGAGGCCGCGCGCGACAAGGTGCTGCCGGAAATACGCAAGCTCGCGACACCGACGACCTCGCTCGGCTTCGCCACCGGCTCGTCCGACATCGATGTCTCCAACTCCGGCAACGTCATCAACGTCGCGCTGACGGAAGCCGGCATCAACGAACGCATGTCGGCCGCCGTCGAGCAGAGCCTCGAGATCATCCGCCGCCGCGTCGACCAGGTCGGCGTCGCCGAGCCGCTCATCCAGCGCGTCGGCGGCGACCGCATCCTCGTCCAGCTGCCGGGCCTGCAGGACCCGACGCGCCTGCGCCAGCTGCTCGGCTCGACCGCGCAGATGAGCTTCCACATGGTCGACCAGACCGTGGACCCCAACGGCGTTGCCCCGCGCGGCGTCATGATCCTGCCCGGCGCGAACGATCCCGGCAAATATGCCGTGGAGGAGCGCGTCGCCATCTCGGGCGACCGTCTCGCCGACGCCAAGGCCGGCTTCGACCAGCGCACGAACGAGCCGATCGTCTCGTTCAGCTTCGATTCCACCGGCGCGCGCCAGTTCGCGGAGATCACCCAGGCGAATGTGGGAAAACCCTTCGCCATCGTCCTTGACGGCAAGGTGCTGACGGCCCCGGTCATCCGCGAGCCGATCATCGGCGGCCAGGGTCAGATCTCCGGCAACTTCAGCCCCCAGGAGGCGACCGTCCTCTCGGCGCTGCTGCGCTCCGGCGCGCTTCCGGCGCCGCTCACCATCATCGAGGAGCGTACCGTCGGCCCGAACCTCGGCTCGGACTCCATCCGCATGGGCCTTTATACCGGCATCGCCGGCCTTGTCGCCGTCGTCGTGCTGATGCAGGTGCTCTACGGCGCCTGGGGCCTCATCGCCAATCTCGGCCTCGTGCTGCATACGGTGCTGACCATCGGCCTTCTCGGCCTTCTCGGCTCGACGCTCACCCTGCCCGGCATCGCCGGCATCATCCTCGGCATCGGCATGGCGGTGGACGCCAACATCCTCATCAACGCCCGCATCCGTGAGGAGACGGCGGCGGGCGCGGGGGCCATGAAGGCGCTCGACGTCGGCTTCAACAAGGCCTACGCCACCATCGTCGACGGCAACATGACGACCATGGTCGGCATGATCCTGCTCTTCATGTTCGGCTCGGGCCCGGTGCGGGGCTTCGCGATCACCATGATCATCGGTCTTGCGATCTCGATGTTCACCTCGATCACCTTCGTGCGCCTCTTGATGCGCGAGGTCGTCATCCGCCGCAAGATGAAGAAGATCGACATCCAGTCGATCTTCGGCAGGGTGTGGAGCATGCCGTCCTTCTCCTTCATGCGCGGCCGCTATATCGCGATCGCCGTGTCGGCCTTCATCTCGACGAGCTCGGTCATCCTGTTCTTCACGCCGGGCCTCAACTACGGCATCGACTTCGTCGGCGGCATCCAGGTCGAGGCGACGTCGAAGACGCCGATCAACCTTGCGCCGCTGCGCGAGAAGATGGAAGGCCTCAACCTCGGCGAGGTGGCTTTGCAGGAGTTCGGCCAGGGCACATCCGTCCTCGTGCGCGTCCAGCGCCAGCCGGGCGGCGAGGAGGCGCAGACCGTGGCCCTCCAGCAGATCCGCGACGGGGTCGCCGAGGTGATCCCGGACGCCAACTTCGAGCGCACGGAAGTGGTCGGCCCGACCGTCAGCAGCGAGCTGGCGCGCTCCGGCTTCCTGGCCGTCGGCCTCGGCATGGTCGCGATCCTGCTCTACATCTGGTGGCGGTTCGAGTGGCACTTCGCGGTGGGCGCCATCGCGACGCTGATCCTGGACATCACCAAGATGATCGGCTTCTTCGCGCTGTTGCAGATCGACTTCAACCTGACGGCCATCGCCGCCGTGCTGACGCTGATCGGCTATTCGGTCAACGACAAGGTGGTGGTGTACGACCGCATGCGCGAGAACCTGCGCAAGTACAAGACCATGCCGTTCTCGGACCTGATCGACCTGTCGATCAACCAGGTGGTCATGCGATGCATCTTCACCTCGGTCGCCGTCGCCGCCTCGCTGCTGCCGATGGCGATCTGGGGCGGCGACACGGTGAAGCCCTTCGCCTGGCCGATGCTGTTCGGCGTCGTCGTCGCGACGACCTCGTCGATCTACATCGGCGGCCCGATCCTGCTGTTCCTCAGCCGCTGGTGGAAGGACCGCGAGAGCGCCCGTGCGCCCGGCGCGGCCACCACGCCGGCCACGGAGGCTTGAAGACAAAACGGGCGCCCCAGGGCGCCCGTTCCGCTTCAGGAGAAGCGTGCGGGGCTGAAGGCCGTCGCGGCTATGCCTTCGCGGGCAAGCGGCTCGGGCACGGGGCTGCCGGTGAGAAGCGCGGCAGCGAGGCTGCCGAGGGCGGGCGAGGTGAGGATGCCGTAGCCGCCCTGGCCGGCGAGCCAGAAGAAGCTTGGCTCGTCCGGCGCGGGGCCGACGACGGGCAGGCGGTCCGGCGAGAAGGAGCGCATGCCGGCCCAGCTCCTGAAGACGCGGCGCACGCCAAGGGTCGTCGCCTCCTCGACATGGTGGGCGGCATAGGCGATGTCGATTTCTTCCGGCTGCACGTCGGCCGGTTCGCAGGGCGTCTCGTCGGCGGGGGAGGCGAGCAGGCGGCCGCCCTCGGGCTTGAAGTAGAAGGTGTCCTCGATCTCGTTGATCTCCGGCAGCCGGCCGGCATCGATGCCCTCCGGCAGGTCGACGGTGATCGCCGTGCGCCGGTGCGGCACGATGCCGGCGGGCGCCACGCCGGAAAGCGCGGCGACCGCATCCGCCCAGCCGCCCGCCGCATTCACCAGCACGCCGGCGGCGATCGTCTCCGCGTTCGTTTCGACCAGCCATGTGCCGCCGGCCCGCCGCGCCCCGGCGAAGGCGCGCCCTTCGAGGATCCGCGCGCCCTGGCGCCGGGCGTGGCGGGCATAGGCCTGAAGGAGCGCGTCGACGTCGATGTCCCAGTAGTCCGGGTCGAAATAGGCCGCCGCGCAATAGGCGGGATCGAGGATCGGCGCGCGGGCGGTGAGGGCGGCCTCTTCGAGCCATTCCACCGCGGCGCCGAGGGCCTGCGCTTCGGCAAAGCGCCTGCGCACCAGCGCCTCCTTGCCGTGCGTGCCGAGGAGGATGCTGCCGCGCGGGATGAGGAGCGGCACGGCGGCGAAGCCTTCCGGCGGCGCCGTCAGGAAGGCGTGGCTGGCGCGGGCGAGCGCGTTCACGGGCGGCGCGTTGTCGCGCAGCGTGAATTCCGCCGCCGACCGGCCGGTGCTGTGATAGCCGAGCGCGCCTTCCTGCTCCAGCACGACGACGGAGCGGTGCGGGCTCAGGAAATAGGCGAGCGAGATCCCCGCGATGCCGCCGCCGATGATTGCGATGTCGAAAGTCTGCATGGCCGCTTCCCTAAGCAAGCCGCCGGCATTCTTCAAATTTATAGGGATGAAGATGGGTATCAGCCGGATTGATGCGGCTCGCCCCACCGCCACGCCGGCACGTCGGCGACATGGGCGAGGAAGGCCCGCTCGGCCGGATTGAGCGCCGAGCCGGGATTGGTGATGCGGAAGGTCTCCGTCACCGGCAGGTCATCGTAAGGCGGCAGCTGCCAGAGGTCGCCGGCCGCGACGGCAGGCCCCGTCAGGTGCGCCGGCAGCATGCCGATGCCGGCATTGGCGACGACGAGGCGCAAGACCTCCTCCACGTTGAAGGCCAGCGCCCGCACCTGCTGGCCGAAGGAACCGACGGCGCGCACGGCCGTCACCGGACCCATATGCGGCCCGCCGAGCACATCGGCGAGGAAGCTGACATAGGGTTCGCCCCTGAGGTCTTCCAGCCGCGCGTCCTTCGCGCCGAACAGCCGGTGGCCGCGGCCGCAATAGAGCGCGTAGCGCTCGTAGCAGAAGGGCACCTTCTCCAGCCCCTCCGGGATGATGCCGTCCGACAGGCCGAGCGTCGCGACGCCCCGCTCCAGCGAGCGGATGACGTCCGTCGTCGTCTCGACCGTCACGCCCACGGTGACGCGCGGATGCAGCCGGAAGAAATCGGCGATCGCCCGGTCCCAGGCGGGATTCATGGCGTGGCTGACGGCATGGATGGTGATATGGCCGGAAATGTCCTGCCCGGAGGGCTCCATCGCCTCCGGCAGGCGCACGATGGCGGTGAAGATGTCGCGGCAGAGCGCATGGAGCCGCTCGCCGGCCTCCGTCAGCTCGAAGCGGCCGGGGCTGCGGTCGATCAGCCGGTGGCCGACGGATTGCTCCAGCCGCTTCAGCGCCATGCTGACGGCCGGCTGTTGCAGGAGCAGCCGGTTCGCCGCCCGCGTGATCGAGCCTTCCTCCACCACGACGACGAAGGTGCGCAGGAGGTTCCAGTCGAGATTGTGGGCGAAGCGTTCGAGGCGGTTGATGGGCATGCGTGTAGCTAGGACGGGGCGGCGGGGAAAGGCAAGGGTGGAGACGCCCTCCACGACGCAGGCGCGGGCATTGCCCCTCATCCTGCTGCCGCGGCCTTCTCCCCGCAAGCGGGGAGAAGGGGATGTTGGGACGCCTTCCTCAAGCAATGCCTGCTGGAGAGGAGGAAAGTCTTGCCGCTTGTCTTCTTCTCCCGCCTGCGGGGAGAAGGTGGCCGGCAGGCCGGGTGAGGGGCCTGCCTGTCCGCCTCACTTCATCGTATAGACGTCGATGGAGAAGTACTTGTCGTTGATCTTCTGGTAGGTGCCGTCCTCGCGGATGGCCTTCAGCGCCGCGTTCAGCCTCTCGCGCAGCTCGTTGTCCTCCTGGCGCACGGCGATGCCGACGCCTTCGCCGACGAATTTCGGATCGGTGATGGGCTCGCCGATCAGCTCGCAGCAGGCCTTGCCGTCCTCGTTCTTGCTGACCCAGTCGAGCAGCGGGATCATGTCGCCGACCTGGAGGTCCAGCCGGCCGTTCGCCATGTCGAGGTTCACCTCGTCCTGCGTCGGGTAGAGCTTGATGTCGGCATCCGGATAGACGGCGGCGGCGTAATCCGCCTGCGTGGTGCCGGACTGGGCGCCGATCGTCTTGTCCTTCATGCCCTCGTTGGTGAAGTCGGTGATACCGGCACCCTTCGGCGCCGCATGGGTCATGGCGGCGAGATAATAGGGATCCGTGAAGGCGACCTGCTTCTTGCGCTCCTCGGTGATGAACATCGAGGCGATGATCATGTCGTATTTCCTGGCGACGAGGCCGGGAATGATGCCGTCCCAATCCTGCGCGACCACCTCGCACTCGACCTTCATCTTCTCGCAGAGCGCAAGGCCGATCTCCACGTCGAAGCCGCCGAGCTTGCCGGCCGAATCCTGGAAATTGAAGGGCGGGTAGGCACCCTCCGTGCCGATCTTCAGCGTCTCGGCGGAGGCTGCGGCGGGAAGGAGGGCAGAGCCGGCAAGCGCCAGCGCCAGAAGCGTTCTTCTCATGGTCGTTCCCCTGTTTCTGATCGTGACCGGCGGGAACGGTAGCGCGGGCGTGCGCATAAACGAAATAGATAGCCATGATGTTCGCTATCATTCCGGTTTATGCGCACGACCCTTGTTCGCCGCTTACCAGCGGTGATGCACGTGCGGAGCGACGAGGCGGTAATAAACCTCGCGCGTCGCCTCCATCACGTCTTCCGCAATGGCCGGCAGGCTCGCCGCCGCCGCGTTCGCCCTGGCCTGCTCGGCGTTGCGCGCGCCCGGAATGACGACGCTGACCGCGTCCGCCATCAGGATCCAGCGCAGCGCGAAGGCGGCCATGGACGCGCCCGCCGGCACCAGCGCCCGGATTTCCTCGACGGCCTGAAGGCCGGTCTCGAAGGGTACCCCGGCGAAGGTCTCGCCGACGTCGAAGGCCTCGCCGTGGCGGTTGAAGTTGCGGTGGTCATCGGCCGCGAACGCCGTGTCGCGGGTGATCTTGCCGGACAGAAGGCCGCTTGCCAGCGGCACCCGGGCGATGACGGCGACCTGCCGGCGGGCGGCCTCCTTGAAGAAGAGCTGCGCCGGGCGCTGGCGGAAGATGTTGTAGATGATCTGCACGCTGACGACGCCCGGATATTCGATCGCCTTCAGCGCCTCCTCCACCTTTTCCACGCTGACGCCGTAATTGGCGATCTTGCCGGCGGCCTTGATCTCCTCCAGCGCGTGGAAGATCTCCGGGCGGTAGTAGACGTCCGTCGGCGGGCAGTGAAGCTGTACGAGGTCGAGGCGCTCGACGCCGAGCTTCGCAAGGCTCCGGTCGATGAAGCCTTCGAGGTTATCCTTATTGTAGCCGTCGGCGACATGCGGCGAGAGCCGGCGGCCAGCCTTGGTCGCCACCATCGGGCGCTGGCCGCCGCGTTCCTTCAGGACGTCGGCGATGATCTTCTCCGAACGGCCGTCGCCATAGACATCCGCCGTGTCGATGAAGGTGATGCCGGCGTCGAGCGCGGCATGGAGGGCGGCGCGGCCGTCCGCCTCGCTCACGTCTCCCCAGGCGCCGCCGATCTGCCAGGCGCCGAAGCCGATGTCTGTGGTGGTGAAACCCGTGCGTCCGAATTTGCGATGTCTCATGAAAATATCTCCCGGCAAGATGTATGTGCCGGGAGGTAGCACTCCATATGGGGGGCGACAAGGAATGACTTTCCACGATGCCGGGCCGCGCCGTTGCCTGGTGATCGAAAGCCGCTAGTCTGCAACGCATATCCCTGCGGCGGAGGTAGCGTTATGAACGGCCACGAACTCGGTGAAATCTATCGACGCTATATCGGCTGCCTGAATCGGCAGGACTGGGCAAATCTCGGCAGGTTCGTCCACGACGACGTGCATTACAACGGGAAGCGTATCGGCCTTTCAGGCTATCGCGAGATGCTCGAGGGGGATTTCCGGGCCATTCCGGACCTGTTCTTCGCTATCGAGCTTCTGCTGTCCGATCCGCCGAGGATCGCGTCCCGCCTGCTTTTCGACTGCACGCCGGCCGGCATGCTGTTCGGCCTGCCGGTCAACGGCAGGCGGGTCCGCTTTGCGGAGAACGTCTTCTATGAATTTGCCGATAGGCGGATCGTCGATGTCCGCTCGATCATCGACAAGGCCGCCATCGGCGCCCAGCTATAGGCCACGCACCTCCCTGATCTCGGCCACATAGAACGATGCCTGTCCGGTCACGGAAACCACGGCCGCGGTCTCGTCGGGATCAAGCAGCAGCGCATCGAGTGGCTGGAGACCCGTCAGGCCATCGTCGCATGCCACGCCGATGGGGCTGAGGGCAAGCAGCAGCCGAAGGCCATCTGCCGGCGGCAGCGGGCCTTCGCCTGTGTGATGGTTCAGCACATGGACGAACCGGCCGCGCCGCGTCATCACGTTGAGGTCGGTGACCGGCCCGCCGGTGAGGCGCGCGGTGGTCGGCGCGTCGGCGGGGAAGGCGAGGGGCGCCGACTGCGGCGTCAGCAGCCGCTCGCCCAGCCCTTCGATGGCAAGCGCCATGCCGTCGCCGGAAAGCACCGCCAGCGTGCGGTCGATGCCGGGGAAGACGGAGAAGGGGCCGTCGCTCGCCACCGTCGCCATGCTGACGCGCCAGCCGAAATCCGAAAGGCCCGCGCCTTCCGGATGGACGGCCACCTCGACCGTCTCGCCGCCGCCGTTCTTCCACGGCATGCGGCGGTGGTCGCCGTTGCGGAGCAGGCGGGTTTTATCGTGCATGTCGTTCTCCCAAAACCGCTGCACACTTTTGGGCGGCGTGCATCAGTTCCCGAGGATGGCCGGCAGGCGCAGGCCCTTTTCCTTCGCGCAGTCGATGGCGATGTCGTAGCCGGCATCGGCATGGCGCATCACGCCCGTCGCCGGGTCGTTCCACAGCACGCGGCCGACGCGCTCGGCCGCCTCGTCCGTGCCGTCGCAGCAGATGACCATGCCGGAATGCTGGGAGAAGCCCATGCCGACGCCCCCGCCGTGATGCAGCGACACCCAGGTCGCGCCGGAGGCGGTGTTGAGCAGCGCGTTCAGGAGCGGCCAGTCGGACACGGCGTCCGAACCGTCCTTCATCGCCTCGGTCTCGCGGTTCGGCGAGGCGACCGAGCCGGAATCGAGGTGGTCGCGGCCGATGACGATCGGCGCCTTCAGCTCGCCGTTCCGCACCATCTCGTTGAAGGCGAGGCCGAGGCGGTGGCGGTCGCCGAGGCCGACCCAGCAGATGCGTGCCGGCAGGCCCTGGAAGGCGATGCGCTCCCTGGCCATGTCCAGCCAGTTGTGCAGGTGCTTGTTGTCCGGCAGCAGTTCCTTCACCTTGGCGTCGGTCCGGTAGATGTCCTCCGGATCGCCGGAAAGGGCCGCCCAGCGGAACGGGCCGATGCCGCGGCAGAACAGCGGGCGGATATAGGCCGGCACGAAGCCGGGGAAGTCGAAGGCGTTTTCCAGGCCCTCGTCCTTGGCGACCTGGCGGATGTTGTTGCCGTAGTCGAGCGTCGGGATGCCGGCATGGTGGAAGGCGAGCATGGCCTCGACGTGCTCGCGCATGGAGGCGCGGGCAGCGCGCTCGACGGCCTTCGGATCGCTCTCGCGCCTGGCCTTCCATTCCGCCATGGTCCAGCCCTTCGGCAGGTAGCCGTTGATCGGGTCGTGCGCCGAGGTCTGGTCGGTGACGATGTCCGGGCGGATGCCGCGGCGGACCATCTCGGGCAGGATTTCGGCGGCATTGCCGAGGAGGCCGACGGACTTGGCTTCGCCGGCCTTCGTCCAGCGGTCGATCATCTCCATCGCCTCGTCCAGCGTCTCGGCCGTCGCGTCGACATAGCGGGTGCGCAGGCGGAAATCGATCGAATCCGGGTTGCATTCGACGGCAAGGCAGCATGCCCCGGCCATGACGGCCGCCAGCGGCTGGGCGCCGCCCATGCCGCCGAGGCCGCCGGTGAGGATCCACCTGCCCTTGAGGTTGCCGCCGTAGTGCTGGCGGCCGGCCTCCACGAAGGTCTCGTAGGTGCCCTGAACGATGCCCTGCGAGCCGATATAGATCCACGAGCCGGCCGTCATCTGGCCGTACATGGCAAGGCCCTTTTTATCCAGCTCGTTGAAATGGTCCCAGTTGGCCCAGTGCGGCACGAGGTTGGAATTGGCGATCAGCACGCGCGGGGCGTTGCTGTGCGTGCGGAAGATGCCGACCGGCTTGCCGGACTGCACGAGCAGCGTCTCGTCCTCCTCCAGGTCGCGCAGCGAGGCGACGATGCGGTCGAAATCGGCCCAGGTGCGGGCGGCGCGGCCGATGCCGCCGTAGACGACCAGTTCGTGCGGGTTTTCCGCGACGTCCGGGTCGAGGTTGTTCATCAGCATGCGCAGCGGCGCTTCGGTCATCCAGCTCTTGGCGGTCCTTTCGGTGCCGCGGGGGGCGCGGATCTCGCGGATATTGTGGCGGGGATTCGTGGTCATCGGCTGTTCTCCCGGATCAGCGGTGAAGGGTGGAGGCAAGCGCCTCGATGTGGGTGAGGATGTCTTTCAGGTGGATGCGCAGCCGCGCGGCCTTCTCCTCGTCGTAGGTGAAGGGCGGGGCCTCGGTGGAAAGGTGCGTCGCCTGGGCGAGTTCCATCTGGATGGCGTGCACGCCGGTCTCCGGCCTGCCGTAGTGGCGTGTCGTCCAGCCGCCCTTGAAGCGGCCGTTGAGGATGCTCGTATAGCCTGCCGCCGTCCCGCAGGCCTCGGCCACCGCCGCTTCGATTGTCTTTGCGCAGGTGCGGCCCATGTCGGTGCCGATGTTGAAATCCGGCAGCCGGCCCTCAAAGAGGAAGGGGATATGGGAGCGGATCGAGTGGCAGTCGTAGAGGATCGCCACGCCGTGGATCGCCTTCACCCGCTCGATCTCGGCGGCCAGCGCCGCATGGTAGGGCGTGTGGAAACGGGCGAGCCGGTAGGCGATGTCCGCCTCGGTCGGCGCCGCGCCGTCCTTCCAGATCGGCTTGCCGTCGAAGTCCGTCTCCGGCACGAGGCCGGTCGTGTTCTGGCCGGGATAGAGGCTGACGCCGGCGGGATCCCGGTTGGCGTCGATGACGTAGCGGTGGAAGGTGGCGCGCACCGTGGTCGCCTCCGGCAGCAGGCCGGCATAGAGGCGGTCGATGTGCCAGTCCGTGTCGGCGAGGATGCGGCCGTTGTCGTTGAGGCGCTCCCATATGTCGGCCGGAACGTCGGTCCCTGTATGCGGGAAGGCGAGGATGACGGGCGAGGTGCCCTGACGAAGCTCGAATATCCCCATCCTCACGCCTCCAGCACGGGCAGGATGCCCTTGGAGACCGAAGCGGCGAGCGCCCCGGACGAGACGAACGCCGCCGCGGCGGCAAGGTCGGGCGCCATGTAGCGGTCTTCCTCCAGCGTCGGGACCACGGTGCGCAGCGCCGCCACGACCTTCTGCAGTTCCGGGCTGGTGGTGAGCGGCGCGCGGAGTTCGACCCCTTGGGCGGCCGTCAGCGCCTCGATGCCGATGATGGCGGAAAGGTTCTCCGTCATGCGCAGGAGGCGGCGCGCGCCGTGGCAGGCCATGGAGACGTGGTCTTCCTGGTTGGCCGAGGTCGGCGTCGAATCGACCGAGGCCGGATGCGCCATCTGCTTGTTCTCGCTCATCAGCGCGGCCGAGGTGACTTCCGCGATCATCAGGCCCGAGTTGAGCCCGGGCTTCCTGGCGAGGAAGGCCGGCAGGCCGAAGGAGAGCGCCGGATCGACCAGGAGCGCGATGCGTCGCTGGGAGATCGCGCCGATCTCGCAGGTCGCGATGGCGATCTGGTCGGCGGCGAAGGCGACGGGCTCGGCGTGGAAGTTGCCGCCCGAGACGACGCTGTCGTCGGAGAGCACCAGCGGATTGTCGGTCACGGCATTGGCTTCGATCTCCAGCGTGCGGGCGGCGGAGCGCAGGAGGTCGAGGCAGGCGCCGTCGACCTGCGGCTGGCAGCGGATGCAGTAGGGGTCCTGCACGCGCTCGTCGCCGGTGATGTGGCTTTCGCGGATGACCGAGCCGGCGAGCAGCGCGCGGAGCGCCGCGGCAGCGTCGATCTGGCCCTTGTGGCCGCGCAGCGTGTGGATGTCGGGATGGAACGGCGCGGAGGAGCCCATCGCGGCATCGGTGGAGAGCGCGCCGGTGACGAGGGCGGCCTGCGCGGCGCGGTGCGCCCGGAAGAGGCCGGCGAGCGCCAGGGCGGTCGAGACCTGCGTGCCGTTGATGAGGGCGAGGCCTTCCTTGGCGGCGAGCACGACGGGTTTCAGGCCGGCCTTGGCGAGCGCTTCGCCGCCCGGCAGGCGCTCTCCGGCATAAATGGCCTCGCCTTCGCCGATCATCGCGGCCGTCATGTGGGCGAGGGGGGCGAGATCGCCCGAGGCGCCGACGGAGCCCTGTTCCGGGATGACCGGGATGACGTCTTTCTCCAGCATCGCCTCGATCAGGCGGACGATCTCCAGCCGCACGCCGGACGCGCCGCGGCCGAGCGAGACCAGCTTCAGCGCCATGATGAGGCGCACGATGTTTTCGCAGAGCGGTTTGCCGACGCCGCAGCAGTGCGAGAGGATGAGGTTGCGCTGGAGGGTGGCGACATCGGCCGGCGCGATCTTGATGGAGGCGAGTTTGCCGAAGCCGGTGTTGATGCCGTAGACCGGTTCCTTCCCGGCGGCGATCTGCGCGATGCGGGCCGCGGCCTTCTCGATACCGGCGTCGAAGGACGGGTCGAGGCGGGCCGCCTCGCCGGTCCGGTAGATGGCTTCAAGGGTCTTGAGGGGCACGGAGCCCGGACGGAGGGTGATCGTCATGGTTCATTTCCCGGTGCAGCGCACGGCTGCGCATTGATAGGATCAGTGTCCGCTGCGGATGCGGGCATGCATGGGGTTGAAGCCCATGCGGTAGACCAGCTCCGCCGGCCGGCCGATGTCCCAAAGGACGAAATCGGCCCATTTCCCGGCTTCGAGCGTTCCCACCTCGTCGACGAGGCCGAGCGCACGGGCCGCCTCGCGGGTCGTACCGGCGATGCATTCCTCGACGGTCATGCCGAAGAGGGTCGCAGCCATGTTCATCGTGAGAAGGAGGGAGGTGAGCGGTGAGGTGCCGGGGTTGGAATCGGTCGCGACGGCCATCTTCACGCCGTGCTTGCGGAAGAGCTCGACCGGCGGCTTCTTCGTCTCGCGGATGAAATAGAACGCGCCCGGCAGGATGACGGCGACGGTGCCGGCCTTCGCCATGGCGGCCGCGCCCGCTTCGTCGGCATATTCGAGGTGATCGGCCGAAAGCGCGCCGTAGCCGGCGGCGAGCGCCGCGCCATGGAGGTTGGAAAGCTGGTCGGCATGCAGCTTCACCGGCAGGCCGTGGCTTTTCGCGGCCTCGAAGACCTTCGCCATCTCGTCCGGCAGGAAGGCGATGCCCTCGCAGAATCCGTCCACGGCGTCCGCAAGCCCCTCCGCCGCGACGGCCGGCAGCATCTCGCTTACGATCTTCTCGATATAGGCCGCCTTGTCGCCGTTCATCTCGGGCGGCAGCGCGTGCGCGCCGAGGAAGGTGGTGCGCACGGTGACGTCGCGCTCCTCCGCGATGCGGCGGGCGGCGCGCAGCGACTTCAGCTCGTTCTCCGTATCGAGGCCGTAGCCGGATTTCAGCTCCACCGTCGTCACGCCCTCGGCGATCAGCGTGTCGAGGCGGGGCAGGGTCTGGCGCACCAGCTCGTCCTCACTCGCCGCGCGCAGCGCCTCCACGGAGGAGACGATGCCGCCGCCGGCCCTGGCGATCTCCTCGTAGGAGGCGCCGGCCAGCCGCAGCTCGAATTCGTGGGCGCGGTCGCCGGCATGCACGAGATGGGTATGGCAGTCTATCAGGCCCGGAGTGATCCAGCGTCCTTCGCAGTCGACGCTTTCTGCGCTGGAGAATTCGGCGGGGAGGTCGGCCTCGGGGCCGGCAAAGGCGATGCGCCCGTCGCGGACGGCGATCGCGCCGCCTTCGATGATGCCGAGGCCCGGCAGGCTTTCCTTGAGGGTCGCCAGCCGCGCGTTGCGCCAGATGCGGACCGTGTCCTTTTCCGTTCCCGTCGCCATGATTGCCTCTTCCCTGTGATGGAAATAATGTATATACATAATAACGCGGACGCAAGGGCCAATTTGCGGTTCGGCGTCGAGGCACAGATCGGAAGAGAAAGGACGGGCCATGGCCGTCATTCATGCAAGGCAGGCGCTGCTTGCGGGCGGCTGGGCGAAGGATGTCCGCATCGTCATCGCGGGCGGTCGCATCGCGGCGCTCGAAACCGATACCGCCGCCACGCCGGGCGACGAACGCCACGACACGATCGTCGCCGGCATGCCGAACCTGCACAGCCACGCCTTCCAGCGGGGCATGGCGGGCCTTGCCGAGACACGGGGACCCGGCAGCGATTCCTTCTGGAGCTGGCGCAACGTGATGTACCGTTTCGCGCTCTCCATGACGCCGGACGACGTGGAGGCCGTCGCCGCCCAGCTCTATGTCGAGATGCTGGAGGCCGGCTTCACCCGCGTCGGCGAGTTCCATTACCTGCATCACGACAAGGACGGCGGGCATTATGCCGACATCGGCGAAATGGCCGCCCGCATCGCGGCGGCGTCATCCGCGGCCGGCATCGCCCTGACGCTCATTCCCGTCTTCTATGCCCATGCCGGCTTCGGCGGCACGGCGCCGGGCGAGGGCCAGCGCCGCTTCATCAACGGCCGCGACTCGTTCGCCGCCCTCTTGGAGCGGTGCCGTGCGCTCACGGAGGCGTTGCCGGCCGGGGTCACCGCGCTCGCGCCGCACAGCCTGCGCGCCGTCACGCCGGAAGAGCTTGCCGCCGTCGCCGCGATGGCCGGCGGCGCGCCGATCCACATCCACATCGCCGAGCAGGTGAAGGAAGTGGAGGACTGCATCGCCTGGTCCGGCCGCCGCCCGGTGGAATGGCTGCTCGACAACCAGGACGTCGACGGGCGCTGGTGCCTCATCCACGCCACGCATATGACGCAGGCCGAGACGCACGGCATGGCGAAAGCGGGGGCGGTCGCCGGCCTCTGCCCCGTGACGGAGGCCAATCTCGGCGACGGCACCTTCCCGGCGCCGGATTTCCTCGCTGCCGGCGGCCGCTTCGGCGTCGGCTCCGATTCCAACGTGCTGATCGGCCTGCCGGACGAGCTGCGCCAGCTCGAATATTCGCAGCGCCTTTCTTTCCGCGCCCGCAACGTGCTCGCCGCGCCCGGCGGTTCGACGGGCCGCGCGCTCTTCGACGGCGCGCTTGCCGGCGGTGCGGCGGCGCTCGGGGCGCAAGCTGCGGTCGCGCCGGGCAGCGCGGCCGACCTCGTCGGCCTCGCGCCGCGCCACGGCCTCGAGCTTGCGGGCGATGCGCTGCTCGACGGCTGGATCTTCGCCAACGGTGCAGAGGTCGATTGCGTCTGGGTGAACGGCCGCAAGCAGGTCGAGGGCGGCCGGCATGTGGCGCGGGAGGCGGTCGGCCGGCGCTTTACCGCGGCGATGCGGGCGCTTGCCGCGGCCTGACGGCGTATTGAAAGGCGTTCCGACCTTTCCTATGACTTCGAGAGACCCGGCGAATCTGCGCCGGGCAGGAGCGGAGGCGACCATTTCCACCGACGAGGCCAGAATCGAGGCCGAGGCCAAGGAGCCCTCGCTGCACCGCCGCATCCTGGAGGATGTGGAGGGCAAGATCCTCTCCGGCGAATGGCCGCCGGGCCACCGCATCCCCTTCGAGCATGAACTGACCGAGCAATACCAGTGCTCGCGCATGACGGTGAACAAGGCGATCACCGAACTGGTCAAGCGCGGCCTCATCGAGCGCCGGCGCAAGTCCGGCAGCTACGTCACGCATCCGCACGCCCAATCCGCCATTCTCGAAATCCACGACATCCGCCTGGAAGTCGAATCGCTCGGGCTGCCCTACCGCTACGAACGGCGCGCGCGCCTCGACCGCCCGGCAAGGGCCGCCGACCGCCGCCTGATGGACCTGCCCGACGCCGCGCGCCTCACGGACGTCTCCGCCCTGCATTTCGCCGGCCAGCAGCCCTTCTGCCTGGAGGAACGCCTCATCAACCTCGAGGCCGTCCCCGAAGCCGCCGCCGAGACCTTCGACGCCATCGCGCCGGGCGCCTGGCTGATCAGCCGCGTGCCGTGGAGCGCCGCCGAGCACCGCATCCGCGCCGTCGGCGCCGACGCCCGCGCCGCCGAGCTTCTGGCGATCGCCCCTGGCACGCCCTGTCTTGTCGTCGAGCGCCGCACCTGGAGCGGCGGCCTCTACATCACCCATGTGCGCCTGACCTATCCCGGCGAGAAGCACGAACTCATCGCCGAATTCGCCCCGACGCATCCCAAGCAGGCGGGGTGAACGCGCCGCCGCCGCTTTCCGATCGAAAGGATTGTGCCTCTCCGCATCCGATGCTACTTAAACGTGTTCACGGTACGCCTTGGGGATGGGGAATGTACGAAACCGGTCTTTATGTCGGCGTGGTCATCTGGCCGCTCGCCGGATTGTGGCTTCTGGCGTCGCTGATCCTGGCGCTTTTCAGGCGACGGCGCAAAGGCGCGCTCCGGCAGGCCGGGATCGCCGCCATCGTCTTCGTCCTGTCCTTCGCGGGGATTCTCTACTGCAACCTGAACGTCTACAAGGACTACGGCCTCTCTTCTCCGGAGGGATTGGCGGAGGCGAGGGCCGCGCGCCGGGCGCAGGAAGAGGCGGGGACGAAAATACCCGAAGCGGTGACGCAGGAGGCGGCCGCAAGGAAAGAGGCCGAGACGGCGGCTAAGGCCCGCCCCACCGAAGAGGCCGGGCAATGCCCTGTCGGAACCGTGGTCGCCGTGAAGGCCGATTACGAGATCCGGCAGGCGCCGGGCGAGAATGCCGGCAGGGTGGTGAACGAGAAGGCGACGTCGATCCTCAAGACGACCCACTATCACCGGATCGATCCCTCGACCTCCGTCGAGATCCTCGGATGCGAGGAAAATTGGACCGAGATACGGATCACCGAGCCGTCGTGGCTCGCGTCCGTGCGCGGTTGGGCGCCGAACGAGGTGCTGAGGGACATCGAGCGGACCGCGGACGGTGCCCGCGTGTATGTGGAAAACGACGTCGCCTGGGACGGGGATACATCCCGGCACAAGCCCGAGATCGTGACGATGATCAACAAGATAAGCCGCGAGCATGCGGGCTGCTCGTCCATCGACACGGGCTCGCTCGCCAGATCCGCTTCCAGGAGCAAGCCGGGCGATCCGGTGTTCTTCGTGACCTGCGATCCGTCGGGAACGCCCTTCAACGTCTGGTTCCGGCCGGGCGACGTGGAACGGACGATGACGGCGGCCAGGCCGATCGGGCAGGCGGATGCGGTCCAGGCCTGCGAAGAGGAGGCGAGGAGAAGGGCAACGCATCCCTCCACGGTGGATTTCTCCCGGTTCCTGGATGTCGCCTATTCCGCGCGGCCGGACGGCCGGGTTTCGCTGACGTCCTCCTTCACGGCCAGGAACGGCTTCAACCTGGAGCAGACGTTCGCCATCCGCTGCCTCTTCGACGGCAACACCATGATAGAGGCGACGGTGAGCGAACCGCAGTAGGCCGGATCGAACGAGAGGATTGCCTTCAGGTCTTCCCGTTCGAAGCGCGTCTTTCATCGTGTCGACCAAAAGCACGCGGAATGTGGCAGAAAAAATTGCGTGCTAGGCTACAATCTTGACGTAAACTGGTCGATGTGCCGAGCCCATCATCATCTTCAGAGCGGCGATCGACGCGCCTGACGCCTGCACGAAACATGCTCGGGAGGGCGACCAGCGCCCCGGTAGGATGCAGCCTGCAATGTCACGCGGGCTGTTTCCGATGTGGATTTGAATGTTATCGCGTGCGACCACATCCGCAAGCTCAACGCGCCAGCCGAGCGTCCCATCCGTTCTGATGAAGGCCTTGTGCTCGCCCGGCGGGCAGCAGCTAATCTCGTCGAGATTGTTTCGCCACGGCAATTCGAGCGTGTCGCAAAACTCCGCGCCGGCAATAGCGTTTTGAGGACCGTGATAATAAGTCGGTCCGACGAACAGTCGCCCTTTTACGCAATCATTGAGATCGAGAACCGTGGAGAGATTCGTCTCACGCTTTATCGTGAGAAAATAGTCGGAGAATTGAGCACGGGCTAGAAACGGCGTTGCCAACAGGGCGCATCCGCCGATGAATCCCCGACGAGACCAGCGCTCACCGGCGCTCATTCCGTAACCACTATCTCGCTGTCGGGGGAGAATTCTGTATCGAAGTCCAGACTATTCCCGTTCTGAATGACGGGCTGATTGTCGCCAGGGGCAAAGACACTGCCCGTCTCGCCACTTTCTGGATCTGGCGCTGCAACCCAGATGTCGGGTTTGTTTGAATTGTCGCCCTGCCCGTCAAATGGATCGCTCTGAGCATGCGCATAGCTGGCGGTAGTAACAAGAAGGACTGACGTCATCGCAATAATACGCATTGAAGTCCTCGTGTATCGGTTGTGTTATTTAATTATATCACTCAACTCAAGTTTGTCCATAAGCAAATACAAAGAACCGATCGGCGAAGCCATCGTCCCGCCATCGATGCGCTGCGTCCCAGTGATGAGCCACTCGTCCCCCATGTTCTCCGTGGCTTATCGCCGTCCGGGCATGGCGGGACGGCGCCCAGCGTCGACGCTCGCAGCCGCCGCAAATCCGTTTTGCGACGTCGATTCAGACGAAAAGCCCTGTAGGATAAAGGAGATAATGATTTCAGATAGAATGGTGGGCGATGAGAGACTCGAACTCCCGACATCCTCGGTGTAAACGAGGCGCTCTACCAACTGAGCTAATCGCCCGCCGCGTTGGTGGCCGTGATCTATGCGGAACGGGATGAAACCGCAAGAGGCAAACGCAAAGTTTTTCGCATTTTTTTGAACGGCCCCATGACGGTGGGAAAGGGTGTGGAAACATTTCGCGGCGCGTCATTCTTTTGTCTTGAAACCTGCTTGACACCCAAACCCGAACCCCGTAGTTAGCCGCTCATCGAACGGCTTGGCCGCTCGAGACGGATGCTTCGTCATCCGGCCCTTTCGAGGATGCGGGTGTAGCTCAGTCGGTTAGAGTGCCGGCCTGTCACGCCGGAGGTCGCGGGTTCGAGCCCCGTCACTCGCGCCACTCGAAGGACCGGACGAACATGCGGGGCCTGATGGCCACCAGGATGCGCGGGTGTAGCTCAGTCGGTTAGAGTGCCGGCCTGTCACGCCGGAGGTCGCGGGTTCGAGCCCCGTCACTCGCGCCA
>NZ_JBJIEP010000012.1:0-61767 GCF_046557955.1 Shinella agrisoli
CTTTCCCCTCCATGACAAGCTGTTACGGAATCTTCCTCACGTGCCGTCCGAATTGCGTTCCGGTCCGCATTCCTCGCCTGCGGAAACGAGGCAGGCGAACGGGGCGAGGGCCGGCATGCGGCTTTTTCTTCGCACCTGCGGCGAAACGTCCCGCATCGCGCCGATCGCGAAATCGTAACGATTTAAATGGCTTTGCCGCAGCCTTTTCCGGGCGGCGCGGAAAACAGCACAATGATGGCGGCGAAAGCGGACAAAGCCTTGCGCGGGGACGCTCACTGCGCTAACGACGTGGCGTTGCAACATACTTTCTCGGCTTGCAGGTCTCAAGGCCAACAGGCGTCTCTCCGGCGCCGCGTGCAGGCAGGATGGACGCCAATGACTGAACTTCTCGGTTCCTATATCCCGATCGCCATCTTCATCGGTATCGCGCTCGTGATCGGCCTTGCCTTGCTGGTTGCGCCGTTTGCCGTCGCATACAAGGCGCCCGATTCGGAAAAGCTCTCCGCCTACGAGTGCGGCTTCAATGCGTTCGACGATGCGCGCATGAAATTCGACATCCGCTTCTATCTGGTGTCGATCCTCTTCATCATCTTCGACCTTGAAGTGGCGTTCCTCTTTCCCTGGGCCGTCTCCTTCGGCGACATGGGCTGGTTCGGTTTCTGGTCGATGATGGTCTTCCTCGGCGTCCTGACCGTCGGCTTCATCTATGAATGGAAGAAGGGAGCGCTCGAATGGGAGTAGCTCATACGAACAACACGCTCGTCGCGCCTAAGGCCAAGGGGATCATCGACCCCAACACCGGCAAGCCCGTCGGCAGCAACGACGCCTTCTTCGGCGAGATCAACAACGAGCTCGCCGACAAGGGCTTTCTGGTCACCTCGACGGACGAGCTCATCACCTGGGCCCGTACCGGCTCGCTGATGTGGATGACCTTCGGCCTCGCCTGCTGCGCGGTCGAGATGATGCAGCTGTCCATGCCGCGCTACGATGTCGAGCGCTTCGGTTTTGCGCCGCGCGCTAGCCCGCGCCAGTCCGACGTCATGATCGTCGCCGGCACGCTGACCAACAAGATGGCCCCGGCGCTGCGCAAGGTCTACGACCAGATGCCGGAGCCGCGCTACGTCATCTCCATGGGCTCCTGTGCCAACGGCGGCGGCTACTATCACTATTCCTATTCGGTGGTGCGCGGCTGCGACCGCGTCGTGCCGGTCGACATCTACGTGCCAGGCTGTCCTCCCACGGCAGAAGCGCTCCTCTACGGCGTGCTCCTGCTGCAGAAGAAGATCCGCCGGACCGGCACGATCGAGCGTTAAGGGCAGGGGACTTATACGATGAGCGAAGCCCTCCAGGAGCTTTCCTCCTATATCGGCGAAGCGGCCGGCAGTCTCGTCGCCTCCGCCGATATCGCCTATGGCGAACTCACCCTGAAGACGGACGGCGCGCGCGTCCTTGATCTTCTGACCTTCCTGCGCGACGACGTGCAATGCGGCTTCGTCAACCTCGTCGACATCTGCGGCGTCGACTGGCCGGCCCGGGCCGACCGTTTCGACGTGGTCTATCACCTCCTGTCGCCGCGCCAGAACCTGCGCATCCGCGTCAAGGTCGCGACCGGCGAGGACGTTCCGGTTCCTTCTGCCTGCGCGGTCTATCCGGGTGCCGACTGGTTCGAGCGCGAGGCCTACGACATGTACGGCATCCTCTTCACCGGCCATCCGGACCTGCGCCGCATCCTCACCGACTACGGTTTCGAGGGCCATCCGCTGCGCAAGGACTTCCCGACGACCGGTTTCGTGGAGGTGCGCTACGACGACGAGGTCAAGCGCGTCGTGTATGAGCCCGTCGAACTGAAGCAGGAATTCCGCAACTTCGACTTCCTCTCCCCCTGGGAAGGCACGGACTACGTGCTGCCGGGGGACGAGAAGGCCAAGACGAACTGATCAGATCAACTGCGAATAGCGAGTAGCGAATAGCGAATAGTTATCGCCGAGATGTAAGGAGAGGCAGACGGTAAACTCCTACAAGGAACTGAAGGTTTGGCAGCTTGCTATAGAGCTCGCTGTCGATGCCTATAAGGCAACTGGAGAGTTTCCTGGAAGCGAGCTCTACGGGTTAACGTCCCAGATGCGAAGGGCGGCCGGCTCAATAGCGGCCAACATTGCGGAAGGTCACGGGCGAGAAACCACAGCTCACTTCATTCAGTTCCTGCGATTTTCTCAAGGATCCTTGAAGGAGTTCGAGACCCATTTGATCATAGCGAGCAAGGTTGGCTTTCTGCCGGATTCGAGATTCCAGGAACTGGCGGATCAGTCGGAAAATATCGGAAAAATGCTACGCGCTTTGATCAGAAGTCTGCAGGACAAGCTATGAAACGACCGACGAAATCTATTCGCTATTCGCTATTCGCCACTCTCTTCCAGCGCGGAGCGCGCACATGAACGAGCACAACGTTCGCAACTTCAACATCAACTTCGGCCCGCAGCACCCTGCGGCGCACGGCGTTCTGCGCCTCGTGCTCGAACTCGACGGCGAGATCGTCGAGCGTGTCGATCCGCATATCGGCCTGCTGCACCGCGGCACGGAAAAGCTGATCGAGACGAAGACCTATCTCCAGGCCGTGCCCTATTTCGACCGCCTCGACTACGTCGCGCCGATGAACCAGGAGCATGCCTTCGCGCTTGCCGTCGAGCGCCTGACGGGCACCGAGGTTCCGATCCGCGGCCAGCTCATCCGCGTGCTCTATTCCGAGATCGGCCGCATCCTCTCGCACCTGCTCAACGTCACGACCCAGGCCATGGACGTCGGCGCGCTGACGCCGCCGCTCTGGGGCTTCGAGGAGCGCGAGAAGCTGATGGTGTTCTACGAGCGGGCCTGCGGGGCGCGCATGCACTCGGCCTATATCCGCCCGGGCGGCGTGCACCAGGACCTGCCGCACGAATTGGTGGAAGACATCGGCAAGTGGATCGACCCGTTCCTGAAGACCGTCGACGACATCGACGAGCTCTTGACCGGCAACCGCATCTTCAAGCAGCGCAACGTCGATATCGGCGTGGTGAAGCTGGAGGACGCCTGGGCCTGGGGCTTTTCCGGCGTGATGGTGCGCGGCTCGGGCGCCGCCTGGGACCTGCGCCGCGCGCAGCCCTACGAGTGCTATTCCGAGCTCGACTTCGACATCCCGATCGGCAAGAACGGCGACTGCTACGACCGCTACCTCATCCGCATGATCGAGATGCGCGAAGCGGCGAAGATCATGCGCCAGTGCGTCGACCGCCTGCTCGGCGACGCCAAGGTCGGCCCGGTCTCCTCGATCGACGGCAAGATGGTTCCGCCCAAGCGCGGCCAGATGAAGCGTTCGATGGAAGCGCTCATCCATCACTTCAAGCTTTATACGGAAGGCTACCACGTGCCGGAAGGCGAGGTGTATGCCGCCGTGGAAGCGCCGAAGGGCGAGTTCGGCGTCTACCTCGTCGCCGACGGCACCAACAAGCCATACCGCTGCAAGATCCGCGCTCCGGGCTACGCGCACCTGCAGGCGATGGATTTCCTCTGTCGGGGACACCAGCTCGCCGACGTCTCGGCGATCCTGGGCTCCCTCGACATCGTGTTCGGCGAGGTCGACCGCTGATGCCGAAAGCAGCCCTTGCCGTGACCGTCACGATGCCGACCGCCGCCGCCTTCTTCGCGCGGGGCGGCGACCGGCGCGGCACGTCCGCGGGCTGCCGGATCGAGGCTGCGGCGCCGGCCGGCGGCCGCGATACCGTATTCATGCAGAATGACACGTCGGCCCAAGCCTGCGGGTTCGTCACCGCGACGGCGCAGTGCCGGCAGATTAACTGATACAAGGCGTTACAGAATGTCCGTTCGTCGACTAGCCGAAGACAGTGTACAGCCCGCGAGCTTCGCCTTCACCAAGGAGAATGCGGACTGGGCCAAGGCAACGATCAAGAAGTATCCGAAGGGCCGCGAGCAGTCGGCCGTCATCCCGCTCCTGATGCGGGCGCAGGAACAGGACGGCTGGGTCACCAAGGCGGCGATCGAATCCATCGCGGACATGCTCGGCATGGCCTATATCCGCGTCCTGGAAGTGGCGACGTTCTACACGCAGTTCCAGCTGAAGCCGGTCGGCACGCGCGCCCATGTCCAGGTCTGCGGCACGACGCCCTGCATGCTGCGCGGCGCAGAGGACCTGATCAACGTCTGCAAGAAGCGCATCCACCCCGAGCCCTTCCACCTCAACGAGACCGGCACGCTCTCCTGGGAAGAGGTCGAGTGTCAGGGCGCCTGCGTCAACGCACCGATGATCATGATCTTCAAGGACAGCTACGAAGACCTGACGCCGACGCAACTCGAACACATCATCGACAGCTTCGACGCCGGCAGGGGCGCCGACATCAGGCCCGGCCCGCAGATCGACCGCATCTATTCCGCGCCCATCGGCGGCCTCACCAGCCTCACCGAGCCGGAGCCGGCGGCGAAGAAGGCGACCGCCCGCGCGAAGAAGGCGGACGAGGACAGCGTCAGCGTTCCCCCGTCGAACGCCGCCAAGCCGCGGACGGATGCGGACGAGACGAACCCCAAGCTGAAGACGCCGGCGACCGCCAAGGCGGAAGCGGCTGCCGCCGCCGAACTGAAGGGCGACACCCGCTCCGAGGGCGGCGATGCAGCCGCCAAGCAGCCGGCCGAGAAAGCCGCCGCCAAGCCCTCCCTGGACGACAAGAACCGCCCGGCCGCAATCGCGCGTCCCGCGAGCCCGGACGACCTGAAGCTCATCTCCGGCGTCGGCCCGAAGATCGAGGGCATCCTCCACGAACTCGGCATCTTCACCTTCGCGCAGGTCGCCTCCTGGGAGAAGGCGGAGCGCGAATGGGTGGACGGCTATCTGAATTTCAAGGGCCGTATCGAGCGGGACGACTGGACCGGTCAGGCCAAGGCGCTCGCCGAGGGCGGCGAAGCGGAATATATCCGCGTCTTCGGCAAGAAGCCGCGGTAAAGGGGTGAATCATGCTTAAGGACCAGGATCGCATCTTCACCAACATCTACGGCCTCAAGGACAAATCGCTGAAGGGCGCCATGGCCCGCGGCCATTGGGACGGCACCAAGCAGCTGCTCGAGAAGGGCCGCGACTGGATCGTCAACGAGGTCAAGGCCTCCGGCCTGCGCGGCCGCGGCGGCGCCGGCTTCCCGACGGGCCTCAAGTGGTCCTTCATGCCGAAGGAGAGCGACGGCCGCCCGCACTACCTCGTCGTCAATGCCGACGAGTCCGAGCCCGGCACGTGCAAGGACCGCGACATCATGCGCCACGATCCGCACACGCTGATCGAGGGCTGCGTGGTCGCCTCCTTCGCCATGGGCGCCCACACCGCCTTCATCTATGTGCGCGGCGAGTTCATCCGCGAGCGCGAGGCGCTGCAGGCCGCCATCGACGAGTGCTACGAGGCGGGCCTCCTCGGCAAGAACAACAAGCTCGGCTACGACATCGACATCGTCGTGCACCACGGCGCCGGCGCCTATATCTGCGGCGAGGAGACCGCGCTGCTCGAAAGCCTGGAAGGCAAGAAGGGCCAGCCGCGCCTGAAGCCGCCGTTCCCGGCCAATATGGGCCTCTACGGCTGCCCGACGACCGTCAACAACGTCGAATCGATCGCCGTCACCCCGACCATCCTGCGCCGCGGCGCCGCCTGGTACACGAGCTTCGGCCGCCAGAACAACCACGGCACCAAGCTCTATTCGATCTCCGGCCACGTCAACCGTCCGTGCACGGTCGAGGAAGCCATGTCGATCCCGTTCCACGAATTGATCGACAGGCACTGCGGCGGCATCCGCGGCGGCTGGGACAACCTGCTCGCCGTCATTCCCGGCGGCTCGTCCGTTCCCTGCGTGCCCGGCGCGCAGATGAAGGACGCGATCATGGATTATGACGGCCTGCGCGAGCTCGGCTCCGGCCTCGGCACCGCCGCCGTCATCGTCATGGACAAGTCGACGGACATCGTGAAGGCGATCTGGCGCCTCTCGGCCTTCTACAAGCACGAGAGCTGCGGCCAGTGCACGCCCTGCCGCGAAGGCACGGGCTGGATGATGCGCGTCATGGAGCGCATGGTGAAGGGCAATGCGCAGAAGCGCGAGATCGACATGCTGTTCGACGTGACGAAGCAGGTCGAGGGCCACACCATCTGCGCGCTCGGCGACGCCGCCGCCTGGCCGATCCAGGGCCTCATCAAGCATTTCCGTCCCGAGATGGAAAAGCGCATCGATCAGTACACGGCCAACGCGATGGCGCATGGCGCCGTCCTCGAAGCAGCGGAGTAGGACGATGGAGAAGCCGGCAGGACAGGATGCGGATGCGACTGGAATCCCGCCGGAAACGGCCGCCGGCGACGATCCCTTCGGTCTGGCGCCGTGGCTGAGGCAGATGCCGGACGTGCCGCTGCATCCGCTGATGGCCCATCCGGCGGCGGCGATGGCCGCCACGGCCGCGATCGGCTTCGGTATCGCGGGCCAGATGGCCGGCATGATGCTGGGCGTGATGCGGAGCGCGACCGAGCGGGCCAAGGCGGTGCTGGACGAGGCGGCCGAACTTGCGGCGGAAGCGGCGCCGGTGAAGGCAAAACCGGTGCTGACGGTGGTGCCGAAGGCGGAAAAGCCCGCCGCGCAGCCGAAGCCGAAGGTGGCGCGCGAAAGCGCGACGCCGCGGGCGGCGGAGGCAAGGCCGGTGCGCAAGGCGCCGGCCCGCAAGTCCGCCAGGTCCGATGACCTGAAGGCGATTTCGGGCATCGGCCCGAAGCTGGAGCAGGTGCTGAACGGCATGGGGCTCCGGCGTTACGCCGACATCGCGGCCTTGAGTGCCGCCGATGTGGAACGAATCGAAGCCGAACTCGGCCTCGGCGGGCGTATCACCCGCGACGGCTGGGTGGAGCAGGCAAGGACGCTGGCGAAGGGCAGGGGCTGAGGCTCCGCCGGGACCGGCGAAACGGAACGCAGGCCGACGGAACGGGCAGGGGCCCGAACGGCGGCCGGAGAGAATGGCGCTGGCAAGACGCGGGGGTCCCCCACGTCAGAAGCGGGATTGAGATATGGCAAAGCTGAAAGTCGACGGAAAAGAAATCGAAGTCCCGGATCACTTCACGCTGCTGCAGGCGTGCGAGGAGGCCGGCGCCGAGGTTCCGCGCTTCTGTTTCCACGAGCGGCTGTCGGTTGCCGGCAACTGCCGCATGTGCCTCGTCGAGGTGAAGGGCGGCCCGCCGAAGCCGGCGGCCTCCTGCGCCATGGGCGTTCGGGACCTGCGCCCCGGCCCGAACGGCGAGCCGCCGGAAGTCTTCACGACCACGCCGATGGTCAAGAAGGCCCGCGAAGGCGTCATGGAGTTCCTGCTCATCAACCATCCGCTCGACTGCCCGATCTGCGACCAGGGCGGCGAATGCGACCTGCAGGACCAGGCGATGGCCTTCGGCATCGATAGCTCGCGCTATTCGGAAAACAAGCGCGCGGTCGAGGACAAGTATATCGGCCCGCTCGTCAAGACGATCATGAACCGCTGCATCCACTGCACGCGGTGCGTCCGCTTCACGACGGAAGTGGCCGGCATCACCGAGCTCGGCCTGATCGGCCGCGGCGAGGACGCCGAGATCACCACCTATCTCGAACAGGCGATGACCTCCGAGCTCCAGGGCAACGTGGTCGACCTCTGCCCGGTCGGCGCGCTCACCTCCAAGCCGTTCGCCTTCACCGCCCGCCCGTGGGAGCTGAACAAGACCGAATCCATCGACGTCATGGACGCCGTCGGCTCGGCGATCCGCGTCGATACGCGCGGCCGCGAGGTCATGCGCATCCTGCCGCGTGTCAACGAAGAGATCAACGAGGAGTGGATCTCCGACAAGACCCGCTTCATCTGGGACGGCCTGAAGACCCAGCGCCTCGACCGCCCCTATGTCCGCAAGGGCGGCCGCCTCCAGCCGGCCACCTGGGCCGAGGCCTTCGGCGCGGTGAAGGCCGCCGTCGCGGGCAAGCCGGGCGAGCGCATCGGCGCCATTGCCGGCGACCTTGCCTCCGTCGAGGAAATCTACGCGCTGCGCGAGCTGATGACCGCGCTCGGCTCCACGAATGTCGACTGCCGCCAGGACGGCTCGGCCCTCGACCCGTCGCTCGGCCGCGCCAGCTACATCTTCAACCCGACCATCCAAGGCATCGAGGAGGCCGACGCGCTGCTCATCGTCGGCGCCAACCCGCGCCTCGAAGCCGCCGTGCTCAACGCCCGCATCCGCAAGCGCTGGCGCATGGACAACTTCCCGATCGGCGTGATCGGCGAAGAAGGGGAGCTGCGCTACGGCTACGAATATCTCGGCGCCGGCACGGACACGCTCAACGGCCTCGTCGACGGTTCCATCAAGTTCGCGGCCAAGCTGAAGAAGGCCGAGCGCCCGATGATCATCGTCGGCCAGGGCGCGCTCTCGCGTCCCGACGGGCTCGCGGTGCTTTCGACCGTCGCCAGGCTCGCCGAAAGCGTCGGCGCCGTGACGGCGGACTGGAACGGCTTTGCCGTTCTGCACACCGCGGCCTCGCGCGTCGGCGGCCTCGACCTCGGCTTCGTGCCGGGCGAGGGCGGCAAGACGGCGGCCGAGATGCTGACGGGCACGGACGTGCTCTTCCTGCTCGGCGCCGACGAGATGGATTTTTCCAGGAAGACCGCCTTCACCGTCTATATCGGCTCGCACGGCGACAACGCCGCGCATGTCGCCGACGTCATCCTGCCGGGTGCGACCTATACGGAAAAGTCCGGCACCTGGGTCAACACCGAGGGCCGCGTCCAGATGGGCAACCGTGCCGGCTTCGCGCCGGGCGACGCCCGCGAGGACTGGGCGATCCTGCGCGCGCTGTCCGACGTTCTCGGCAGGAAGCTGCCGTTCGATTCGCTGGCTGAGCTGCGCGCGAAGCTCTACGAGGCGCACCCGCATTTCGCCGCGGTCGACGAGATCGCCCCCGGCGACACCGCCGATCTTTCCGCGCTTGCGAAAAAAGGCGGGACGATGGCGAATTCCGGGTTTGCGTCTCCGATCAAAGACTTCTATTTGACGAACCCGATAGCGCGCGCCTCCGCGGTCATGGCCGAATGCTCGGCTCTGGCCCGCAACAACTTCAAAGCCGCGGCGGAATGAGCGCGAAGGGATAAAGCATTATGGACGCTTTCATTTCGACCTATGTCTGGCCCGGTGTGATCATCGTCGCGCAGTCGCTCCTGCTCCTGGTCGCGCTGCTGATCTTCATCGCCTATATCCTGCTTGCCGACCGCAAGATCTGGGCGGCCGTGCAGCTTCGCCGCGGCCCGAACGTCGTCGGCCCCTTCGGCCTGTTCCAGTCCTTCGCCGACCTTCTGAAGTTCGTCTTCAAGGAGCCGGTGATCCCGGCGACCGCCAACAAGGTCATCTTCCTGCTCGCCCCGCTCGTCTCCGTGACGCTGGCGCTCGCCACCTGGGCGGTCGTGCCGCTCAACGAGGGCTGGGTGATCGCCAACATCAATGTCGGCATCCTCTACATCTTCGCGATCTCCTCGCTCGAGGTCTACGGCATCATCATGGGCGGCTGGGCGTCCAACTCGAAGTACCCGTTCCTCGGCGCGCTGCGCTCTGCCGCGCAGATGGTCTCCTACGAGGTCTCGATCGGCTTCGTCATCGTCACCGTGCTCCTGTGCGTCGGCTCGCTGAACCTGACGGACATCGTCAATTCGCAGCGTGACGGCATCGGCACGATGATCGGCCTGCCGGGCTCGTTCCTCGACTGGCACTGGCTGGCGCTCTTCCCGATGTTCGTCGTCTTCTTCATCTCGGCGCTCGCCGAGACGAACCGCCCGCCCTTCGACCTGCCGGAGGCCGAATCCGAACTCGTCGCCGGCTTCATGGTCGAGTACGGCTCGACGCCCTACATGATGTTCATGCTCGGCGAATATGCCGCCATCTGCCTGATGTGCGCGCTGACGACGATCCTCTTCCTCGGCGGATGGCTGCCGCCGGTCGACGTCTGGTTCCTCAACTGGGTCCCGGGCATCGTCTGGTTCGTGCTCAAGGCATCCTTCGTCTTCTTCATGTTCGCGATGGTGAAGGCCTTCGTGCCGCGCTACCGCTACGACCAGCTCATGCGCCTCGGCTGGAAGGTCTTCCTGCCGATCTCGCTCGCCATGGTCGTCATCGTTGCATTCGTGCTGAAGCTCACGGGCTGGTCCGCATGAGGACCGCCCTGACCCTCGGCAGCATTGGAGCTTGAAATGGCTAGTCTTTCGCAAGCCGTAAATTCGCTGTTCCTCAAGGAATTCGTCGGCGCGTTCTTCCTGTCGATGCGCTACTTCTTCCGCCCCAAGGCGACGGTGAACTATCCCTTCGAGAAGGGCCCGGTCTCCCCGCGCTTCCGCGGCGAGCACGCGCTGCGCCGCTACCCGAACGGCGAGGAGCGCTGCATCGCCTGCAAGCTGTGCGAAGCCATCTGTCCCGCTCAGGCCATCACCATCGAGGCGGGTCCCCGCCGCAACGACGGGACGCGCCGCACGGTGCGCTACGACATCGACATGGTGAAGTGCATCTATTGCGGCTTCTGCCAGGAAGCCTGCCCGGTCGACGCGATCGTCGAAGGTCCGAACTTCGAGTTCTCGACCGAGACGCGCGAGGAGCTCTACTACGACAAGCAGAAGCTGCTCGACAACGGCGACCGCTGGGAGCGGGAGATCGCCCGCAACATCGCTATGGACTCGCCTTACCGCTGATCGGCAGCGGAAGGGCAAAATGAACTAAAGTGCCTGACGGCCTTGGGACGTCAGGCTTCGACGGGGAAGGGCGGCAATTCGGCCAAGGCCCGCCCCGGGGAAGACGAAAAGGCACCAAAATGGGTCTGCAGGCTCTATTCTTCTATCTGTTCGCCTTCGTGGCGGTGGCGTCCGCCTTCATGGTGATCGCGGCCAGGAACCCGGTCTATTCCGTGCTGTTCCTGATCCTCACCTTCTTCAACTCGGCGGGCCTCTTCCTGCTGACGGGCGCCGAGTTCCTGGCGATGATCCTGCTGGTCGTCTATGTCGGCGCCGTGGCGGTCCTCTTCCTTTTCGTCGTGATGATGCTCGACATCGACTTTGCGGCGCTGCGTGCGGGCGTCCTCGAATACGCTCCCGTCGGCGCGCTGATCGGCCTCATCCTGGCGGCCGAGCTCATCATCGTCGTCGGCGGCTCGACGCTCTCGCCGGAGATCGCCGCCAATGCCGCGATGCCGATCCCGCCGGTCACCGAACGCACGAACACGGCCGCGCTCGGCGACGTGCTCTACACGCATTATGTCTACTTCTTCCAGATCGCCGGCCTCGTGCTGCTCGTCGCCATGATCGGCGCTATCGTGCTGACGCTGCGCCACCGCGAGAACATCAAGCGCCAGGACATCTCCAAGCAGGTCGCCCGCACGCCGGCGACCGCCGTGGACGTCGTCAAGGTGAAGCCCGGCCAGGGCATCTGAGGCAGCGCGGGACCCAAGGAAAAGCAAAATGGAAATCGGTATTTCCCACTATCTCACCGTCAGCGCCATCCTCTTTACCCTCGGCGTCTTCGGCATCTTCCTCAACCGGAAGAACGTCATCGTCATCCTGATGTCGATCGAGCTCATCCTGCTTGCGGTCAACATCAACATGATCGCGTTCTCGGCCTTCCTGAACGACATCGTCGGCCAGGTCTTCGCGCTGTTCATTCTGACCGTCGCGGCTGCGGAAGCCGCCATCGGTCTTGCAATTCTCGTCGTCTTCTACCGTAACCGCGGTTCGATCGCCGTCGAAGACGTCAATATGATGAAGGGCTGATCGGGTCATGGATACCATCATCAAGGCAATCGTCTTCCTTCCGCTGATCGGCTTCCTGATCGCCGGCATCGGTGGCAACGCCATCGGCGCTAAGGCGTCGGAATACGTGACGTCCGGCTTCATGATCGTCGCGGCCGCCCTGTCGTGGATCGTCTTCTTCGACGTCGCCATGGGCGAGACGGAGATGATCAAGGTCTCCGTGCTCACCTGGATCCAGTCCGGCAGCTTCGATGTCGAATGGGCGTTCCGCGTCGATACGCTGACGGCCGTCATGCTCGTCGTCGTCAACTCGGTCTCGACGCTCGTGCACGTCTACTCGATCGGCTACATGCACCACGACCCGCACCGGCCGCGCTTCTTCGCCTACCTCTCGCTCTTCACCTTCGCCATGCTCATGCTGGTGACGTCCGACAACCTTCTCCAGATGTTCTTCGGCTGGGAAGGCGTGGGCCTGGCGTCGTACCTGCTGATCGGCTTCTGGTACAAGAAGCCGTCCGCCTGCGCGGCCGCCATGAAGGCCTTCATCGTCAACCGCGTCGGCGACTTCGGCTTCATCCTCGGCATTTCCAGTGTGTTCGTGCTCTTCGGCTCGATCAACTTCGAGACGATCTTCGCGACGGCCGCCACCTATCTGCCGGCCGAAGGCGCCGCGGATGCCGCCGAGCCCGTCATCAACCTCTTCGGCATGAACCTCGACAAGTCGCATGCGCTGACCGCCACCTGCCTGCTGCTCTTCATGGGCGCGATGGGCAAGTCGGCGCAGTTCCTGCTGCACACCTGGCTGCCGGACGCCATGGAAGGCCCGACCCCGGTTTCGGCCCTCATCCATGCCGCGACCATGGTCACCGCCGGCGTCTTCCTCGTCGCCCGCATGTCGCCGATCTTCGAACTGTCGCATGAGGCGCTCGTCGTCGTGACGCTGATCGGCGCCATCACCGCCTTCTTCGCGGCGACCGTCGGCCTCGTGCAGAACGACATCAAGCGCGTCATCGCCTATTCCACCTGCTCGCAGCTCGGCTACATGTTCGTCGCGCTCGGCATCGGCGCCTATGGCGCGGCGATCTTCCACCTGTTCACGCACGCCTTCTTCAAGGCGCTCCTGTTCCTCGGCGCGGGCTCCGTCATCCACGCCGTCGACGGCGAGCAGGACATGCGCTACATGGGCGGCCTCAGGAAGCACATTCCGGTCACCTTCTGGATGATGACGATCGGCACGCTGGCGCTGACCGGCGTCGGCATCCCCGGCACGATCATCGGCTTTGCCGGCTTCTTCTCGAAGGACGCGATCATCGAGAGCGCCTTTGCCTCGCACAGCCCCGTCGCCGGCTTCGCCTTCACGCTCCTGGTCATCGCCGCGCTCTTCACGAGCTTCTACTCCTGGCGCCTGGCCTTCATGACCTTCTTCGGCAAGCCGCGCGCCTCCGCCGACGTCATGCACCATGTCCACGAGTCGCCGGCCGTCATGCTGGTCCCGCTCTACCTGCTCGCCGCCGGCGCGGTCGTCGCCGGCGTGATCTTCGTGGAGTACTTCTACGGCCACCATTACGACGAGTTCTGGCAGGGCGCGCTCTTCACGCTTCCCGACAACCATCTCGTGCACGAGTTCCACAACGTGCCGACCTGGGTGAAGTGGAGCCCGTTCGCCGCCATGGCCATCGGCTTCGTCACCGCCTGGTACATGTACATCCGTTCGCCGGAAACGCCGAAGTACCTCGCCGAGCAGCACCGCGGCCTCTACCAGTTCCTGCTCAACAAGTGGTACTTCGACGAGCTCTACGACTTCATCTTCGTCCGTCCGGCCAAGGCGCTCGGCAGGTTCCTGTGGAAGAAGGGTGACGGCGCCGTCATCGACGGCCTCGGCCCGAACGGCGTCGCCGCCCGCGTCGTCGACGTCACCAACCGGGTCGTCCGCCTGCAGACCGGTTACCTCTATCACTATGCATTCGCGATGCTGCTGGGTATTGCGGCACTCGTCACCTGGATGATGCTCGGGAGTTCCCTCTGATGACCGATTGGCCCATTCTTTCAGCGGTCACCTTCCTCCCGCTCGTCGGCGTGGCGCTTCTGCTGCTGACCCGCGAGGACAGCCCGTACGGCCGCCGCAACATCCTGAACGTCTCGCTCTTGACGACGGTCTTCACCTTCGTCCTCTCGCTCTTCATCTGGATCGGCTTCGACTATTCCAATCCAGGCTTCCAGATGGTCGAGAAGCACGAATGGCTCGGCACCGGCATCGCCTACCATCTCGGCGTCGACGGCATCTCTATGCTGTTCGTCATCCTGTCGACCTTCCTGATGCCGTTCTGCGTGCTGGCGAGCTGGCATTCGGTCGAGAAGCGCCTGAAGGAATACATGATCGCCTTCCTGCTCCTGGAAGTGTTTATGGTCGGCGTCTTCGTCTCGCTCGACATCGTCCTCTTCTACGTCTTCTTCGAGGCGGGCCTCATCCCGATGTTCATCATCATCGGCGTGTGGGGCGGCAAGGACCGCGTCTACGCGTCCTACAAGTTCTTCCTCTACACGCTGCTCGGCTCGGTGCTGATGCTGCTCGCCATCATGGCGATGTACTGGCAGGCCGGCACGACGGACATCACGGAACTGCTCGCCTACAACTTCCCGGCCCATATGCAGACCTGGCTGTGGCTCGCCTTCTTCGCCTCCTTCGCGGTGAAGATGCCGATGTGGCCGGTGCACACCTGGCTTCCGGACGCGCACGTCCAGGCGCCGACGGCTGGCTCGGTCATCCTGGCGGGCGTGCTGCTGAAGCTCGGCGGCTACGGCTTCATCCGCTTTTCGCTCGCCATGTTCCCGCTCGCCTCCGACTATTTCGCGCCCTTCGTCTTCGCGCTGTCGGTCATCGCCATCATCTACACCTCGCTGGTCGCGATGATGCAGGACGACATCAAGAAGCTGATCGCCTATTCGTCGGTCGCGCACATGGGCTACGTCACCATGGGCATCTTCGCGGCGAACGCGCAGGGTCTCCAGGGCGCCATCTTCCAGATGCTCTCGCACGGCATCGTCTCCGGCGCGCTCTTCCTCTGCGTCGGCGTCGTCTACGACCGGCTGCACACCCGCGAGATTTCGGCCTATGGCGGCCTCGTCAACAACATGCCGAAATATGCCGTCGCCTTCATGGTCTTCACCATGGCCAATGTCGGCCTGCCCGGCACGTCCGGCTTCGTCGGCGAAATCATGACCCTGCTCGGCGCCTTCCGCGCCAACACCTGGGTCGCGCTCTTCGCCGCCACGGGCGTCATCCTCTCGGCTTCCTATGCGCTCTGGCTCTACCGCCGGGTGATCTTCGGCGCGCTCGAGAAGGAGAGCCTGAAGGCGCTGCTCGACCTCGACACGCGCGAAAAGCTGCTGCTCTATCCGCTCGTGATCCTCACGATCTTCTACGGTGTCTATCCGGCGCCGATCTTCGACGCGACGGCGGCTTCCGTCGACGCGCTGCTCAACAACTACTCCGCGGCTCTGCAGGCGGCGCAATCCGTTGCGCTGACGGCGAACTGACGACGGGACGTGAAGACAATGACTGCTGATACAATCCTTGCCAGCCTTCAGCTCTCGACGCCGGAGATCATCCTGGCCGTCGGCGGCCTGATCCTGCTGATGGTCGGTGTCTTCTCGGGCGAGCGCTCGGGCACGACCGTCACCGGGCTTGCCGTCGCGCTTCTGATCATTTCGGGGCTCTGGCTCGTGCTGGCCACGGGCGAGGGGCAGGCCTATGGCGGCGCCTTCGTCTCCGATGCCTTCGCCAGGTTCATGAAGGTGCTCGCGCTGATCGGTTCCATCACCGCCATGGTGATGACCGTCGGCCACGCGCGCTCCGAGCAGCTCGACCGCTTCGAGTTCCCGGTGCTCGTCGTGCTCTCGACGCTCGGCATGCTGCTGATGATCTCGGCCAACAGCCTCCTGTCGCTGTATCTCGCGCTGGAGCTCCAGTCGCTCGCCCTCTACGTGGTCGCCGCGATCAACCGCGAGAGCCTGCGCTCGACGGAGGCGGGCCTGAAATATTTCGTGCTCGGCGCGCTCTCCTCGGGCATGCTGCTCTACGGCATGTCGCTGGTCTACGGCTTCACCGGCCATATCGGCTTCCAGGAGATCGCCGCGGCGCTGACGGCCGAGGGCCGCTCGCTCGGCCTCGTCTTCGGCCTGGTGTTCATCCTCGCCGGCCTTGCCTTCAAGATCTCGGCCGTGCCGTTCCACATGTGGACGCCGGACGTCTATGAGGGCGCGCCCACGCCGGTCACGGCCTTCTTCGCCGCGGGCCCGAAGGTCGCCGCCATGGCCATGCTGGTGCGCATCGTCATCGACGCCTTCGAGCCGGTCGTCGCCGACTGGCAGCAGGTCGTGGTCTTCATCTCGATCGCCTCGATGCTGCTCGGCTCCTTCGCGGCCATCGGCCAGCGCAACATCAAGCGCCTGATGGCCTATTCCTCGATCGGCCACATGGGCTACGCGCTCGTCGGCCTTGCCGCCGGTTCCATGGCGGGCGTTCGCGGCGTCGCGCTCTACATGCTCATCTACATGGTCATGACGCTCGGCACCTTTGCCTGCATCCTCGCCATGCGCCGCAAGGAAGGCGGCAATGTCGAGGATATCAACGACCTTGCCGGCCTCTCCTCGACGAACCCGTTCATGGCGACCGTGCTGACGATCCTGATGTTCTCGCTGGCCGGCATTCCGCCGCTGGCGGGCTTCTTCGCGAAATACTTCGTCTTCATGGCGGCCATCGAGGCCGAGCTCTACGCGCTCGCCATCATCGGCGTGCTCGCCTCGGTCGTCGGCGCCTATTACTATCTGCGCGTCATCAAGGTGATGTGGTTCGACGAGGCGACCGGCGAATTCGCGCGCACCTCGGGCGAGCTGAAGCTGGTCTTCGGCCTTTCCGGCCTGTTCGTCGCCGGTTACGTGCTGATCGGCGGCCCGATCGGCGCGGCCGCCGAAGCAGCGGCGCGGACCTTCTTTTGAGCGGCTCCGGCTTTCCTCGCCGGTTCTCGCTCGACGATTTCCGGCACGAAGCGCTCGGCGAAGTGGGCTCGACCAACACGGAATGCCTGGAGCGCGCCCGAAACGGCGCGCTTTCCGGTCTGTGGATCACCGCCGGCCGGCAGACGGGCGGGCGCGGGCGGCGCGGGCGCGCATGGTTCTCCGAGCCCGGCAATCTCTACGCCTCGCTGCTCCTGATCGACCCGGCGCCGATGGACCGGCTCGGCTCCCTGCCGCTCGCCGTCGCCGTCGCCGTGGAGGAGGCGATCAGCCGCGTCATGCCGCCCGGTGCGCCGCAGGTGCTGATCAAGTGGCCGAACGACATCCTGATCGACCGCCGCAAGGTCTGCGGCATCCTGATCGAGGGCGAGACGCTGCCCGATGGCCGCCACGCGCTGGTGATAGGCTGCGGCATCAACGTCGCGGCGGCACCGGATGCCGGCCTCTATCCGGTTGCCACGCTGCGCGATTTCGGCGTCTCCGCTTCTGCCGAGGAACTGTTCGCCCATCTCTTCCAGTCGATGGCCGGGACGCTGTCCCTTTGGAACCGCGGGCGCGGCATCGCGGCCATCATGGAGCGCTGGAA
The DNA here is from genome assembly GCF_046557955.1 of Shinella agrisoli. Taxonomy (NCBI): domain Bacteria; kingdom Pseudomonadati; phylum Pseudomonadota; class Alphaproteobacteria; order Hyphomicrobiales; family Rhizobiaceae; genus Shinella; species Shinella agrisoli. The sequence goes on from NZ_JBJIEP010000012.1 coordinate 17,394, forward strand.
GCAGGTGGCCGGAGGTGTCGGCGAAAACATAACGGTCAATCTCCCCGACCGTTCTATTTCCGGGCGCTTTGCCGGAATTGATGATACAGGTCTCCTGAAACTGGAGACGGATGACGGCGGAACGCGGCTTATCGCGGCCGGCGACGTGTTTTTTGGATAGGATTTTTTGAACCCGATGGCAAAAGAAGACGAACTGGTGTTCCTGCCGCTTGGCGGCGTCGGCGAGATCGGCATGAACCTGGCGCTCTACGGCTATGGCCCGAAGACCAATCGCCAGTGGATCATGGTCGATTGCGGCGTCACCTTCCCGGGACCGGAACTGCCGGGCGTCGATCTCGTGCTGCCCGACATCCGCTTCCTTGCGGAAGAGCGCAAGAACCTCAAGGGCATCATCATAACGCACGCGCACGAGGACCATTACGGCGCGCTGAACGAGCTCTGGCCCGGCCTCAACGTGCCCGTCTATGCATCGCCCTTCACCGCCGGCATGCTGGAGGCCAAGCGGGATTACGAGCGCAGCCGCGTGGAAATCCCGGTGACGATCTTCAAGCAGGGCGACCGCATCAATGTCGGCCCGTTCGAGATCGAGGCCATCGGCGTCAACCACTCCATTCCCGAGCCGATGTCGCTGGCGATCAGGACGCCGCTCGGCACCGTCATCCACACCGGCGACTGGAAGATCGACCTCGACCCCTCGCTCGGGCCGCTGACGGACGAAAGGCGCTTCCGCCAGCTCGGCGACGAGGGCGTGCTGGCCCTCATCTGCGACAGCACCAACGCGGTGCGCGATGGCGTCTCGCCCTCCGAGCGCGAGGTCTCCGAAAGCCTCACCAGGATCATCGAGAGCGCCGAGGGCAGGGTGGGCATCACCACCTTCTCCTCGAATGTCGGCCGCATCCGCTCGATCGCGCGAGCCGCCGAGGCCGCCGGCCGGGAGGTGCTGCTGCTCGGCAGTTCCATGAAGCGCGTGACGGACGTGGCGCGCGACATCGGCCTCATGGAGGGACTGAAGCCCTTCATCGCCGAGGACGAGTTCGGCTATATCCCGCGCGACAAGGTGGTCGTCATCCTGACCGGCAGCCAGGGCGAGCCCCGTGCCGCCCTCGCCAAGATCGCCCGCGACGAGATGCGCAACGTCGCCTTCTCGCAGGGCGACACGATCATCTTCTCCTCGCGCGCCATCCCGGGCAACGAGAAGGCGATCAACGACATCAAGAACGGCCTGATCGACCAGGGCATCCATATCATTACTGACGCCGAGGCGCTGGTGCACGTCTCTGGCCACCCGCGCCGCCACGAGTTGCAGCAGATGTACGGTTGGACGCGGCCGAAGATCGTCGTGCCGGTGCATGGCGAGGCGGCGCACCTCACCGCCCATGCCGAGCTTGCCGAGCAGTCCGGCATCGCCGAAGTGCCGCGCGTGCGCAACGGCGATGTCCTGAAGCTGGCGCCCGGCGCGCCGGAGGTCGTCGACCAGGCGCCCTTCGGCCGCATCTTCAAGGACGGCAACCTCATCGGCGACTATGAGGAGATGGGCATCGGCGACCGCCGCAAGCTCGCCTTCGTCGGCCATGTCGCCGTCAGCGTCCTGCTCGACAGCCGCTACGATTTCCTCGGCGACCCGGAGGTGGAGCCCTTCGGCCTGCCGCAGTTCGACGACGAGGGCGAGGACATGGGCGACACGCTCTACGACGCCGTGCTCGGCGCCGTCGAGAGCATCCCGCGCGCGCGGCGCAAGGACCTGGAGATGGTGCGCGAGGCGGTGCGCCGCGCCGTGCGCTCCACGGCGAACGAGATCTGGGGCAAGAAGCCCGTCGTCACCGTGTTCCTGACGAAAGTCTGATTCCCTGCCGCCGTGCCGGATGCTACCGGTGCGGCAAGGAAAGAGGGATGCCATGCTCGGAAAGGTCAACCACATCGCCATCGCCGTGCCGGACCTCGCCGCCGCCGCGGCGACCTACCGCGACACGCTCGGTGCGAAGGTCTCCGCGCCCCAGGCCCTGCCGGAACACGGCGTCACGGTGGTTTTCGTGGAGCTGCCCAACACCAAGGTGGAGCTTCTGGAGCCGCTGGGCCAGGCATCGCCGATCGCCGCTTTCCTCGAAAAGGCGCCGGCCGGCGGCATGCACCATATCTGCTACGAGGTGGACGACATCCTCGCCGCGCGCGACCGGCTGCTGGCCAGCGGCGCGCGGGTGCTCGGCGACGGCAACCCGAAGACCGGCGCGCATGGCAAGCCGGTGCTCTTCCTCCATCCCAAGGATTTCCTCGGCACATTGGTCGAGCTCGAGCAGGTGTGACAGCACGCCGCCTTGCCGCCGTTTGAACTTGGCGGGCAAGCGGCGTAAAAGAGCCGCTGTCGCACGAGGGTTCGTCCATGCAGTTCTTCTCTTACTTCGCCGTCTATTTCATCATCTGGTGGATGACGCTTTTTGCCGTCCTGCCCTTCGGCCTGAAGACGCAGGCGGAAGCGAACGACGTCGTGCCCGGCACGGTGGAGAGCGCACCCGCGCGCTTTCGCGGCGGCCGCGTGGTGCTGGTGACGACGCTCGTCTCGGCCGTCATATACGGCTGCTGGTATGTCCTGTCGGTGCGCCTCGGTTACGGCATCGACGCCATTCCGCAGTTCATCCCCGATTTCAAGTAAGCGGCCGCCACAAAGGTTAATCGCCGGCGCCGCGCCGCGGCAAGCCATTCCGCGCTCTCCGGGACACACTGGAAAAGTCTTCCATCCGCGCTCCGCGCTGCCTTCCGCCGGCAAATCGGCCTGGAAGCCTTCCTGACCTTGAGTCAGGGGCGTTGCGGATGCTTCGTCCTCACCATACGTGAGGCAGAGTGCCGCAGGCGCGGCGGGGTGCGCGGCTTTGACGCATGGACCTTGCGGGCGGACTTGCTAGGGGAGATGGGGCAATCGGCAAAAGGCAAAAAAAAACAAGGCGGAAAGCCTTGTTTTACAGGTATCGCGTGATCTTTATCCGTTGTGCGGTGGCAGCGTCTACGCGCGCCAAAGATCTGATCCTCCCAAGACTTGACCGCGAAATTGGCAAGAATTTGCACTTCCTGCCTGTTTTGTGGCCTGAAACTAGCCCAAAGCTTAGGCGTTGTCATCCGCTTTTTTTGCATTTTTGCTACAGTGGAATAATATTTTTCCATTGACAACGGCCGTGCAATTTCTGTTATTGGCTGCCCCATTTTTTCGCCACAATTGGCAAGGCGCCGAGAGCGGTGGACATCGCCCCGCGCCGGCCTCCCGGCCCGGCCTGGCGGGTTCCCTTCCTTTGGCGAAGCGTTTATGAACGCGTGAAAATCAACGTCATTTTGCCCGATTCCCCCAATAGGGCGGATCAGTCACTCCGGAACCCGATATGCGCCTTTCCCGCTTCTTCCTGCCCATCCTCAAGGAAAACCCCAAGGAGGCCGAGATCGTCTCCCACCGGCTCATGCTGCGTGCGGGCATGATCAAGCAGCAGTCCCAGGGCATCTATACCTGGCTGCCGCTGGGCAAGCGGGTCCTCGACAAGGTGAACGCCATCATCCGCGAGGAGCAGAACCGCTCCGGCGCCATCGAGCTCTTGATGCCGACGCTGCAATCGGCCGAGCTCTGGCAGGAAAGCGGCCGCTACGACGCCTACGGCAAGGAAATGCTGCGCATCAAGGACCGCCAGGAGCGCCCCATGCTCTACGGCCCGACGAACGAGGAGATGATCACGGACGTCTTCCGCTCGTTCGTGAAGTCCTACAAGGACCTGCCGCTCAACCTCTACCACATCCAGCTGAAGTTCCGCGACGAGATCCGCCCGCGCTTCGGCACGATGCGCTCGCGCGAGTTCCTGATGAAGGACGCCTACTCCTTCGACCTCAACCGCGAGGGCGCCGAGCACGCCTATAACCGCATGTTCGCGGCGTACCTGCGCACCTTCTCGCGCATGGGCCTTCGCGCCATCCCGATGCGCGCCGACACCGGCCCGATCGGCGGCAATCTCAGCCACGAGTTCATCATCCTCGCCGATACCGGCGAGTCCGAGGTCTTCTGCCACAAGGATTTCGTGAACTTCGACATTCCGGCCGAGGATACCGATTTCGAGGATGTCGCGGCGCTCCGCGCCATCTTCGAGCAATGGACCTCGCGTTATGCCGCGACCTCCGAAATGCACGACGCCGAAGCCTTCGAGGCGATACCGGAAGGCGAGCGCCTGTCGGCCCGCGGCATCGAGGTCGGCCACATCTTCTATTTCGGCACGAAATATTCCGAGGCCATGGGGGCCAAGGTGCAGGGCCCGGACGGCAAGGAGCACACCGTGCACATGGGCTCCTACGGCATCGGCCCGACGCGCCTCGTGCCGGCGATCATCGAGGCCTCGCACGACGAGAACGGCATCGTCTGGCCGAAGGCCGTCGCGCCCTTCGAGGCGATCGTCATCAACATGAAGTCGGGCGACGCGGCCTGCGATGCGGCCTGCGAAACGATCTACGGCGCGCTGCTGAAGGCCGGCGTCGACGTGCTCTACGACGACAAGGACGAGCGTGCCGGCGCGAAGTTCGCCACCGCCGACCTCATCGGCGCGCCGGTGCAGGTCATCGCCGGCCCGCGCGGCGTCGCGGCCGGCGAGGTCGAGATCAAGGATCGCAAGACCGGCGCGCGCGAGACGCTGACCATCGAGGCGGCCGTCAGCCGCCTGACGTCCGGCAACTGATGCGGCGCATCGACGCCTGGGGGAACGGGGGAAACCATGGCTGACGCAGCGAGCGGTGCATCTGCAACCGGGGCCCAGGCCTTCAAGACAAGCCGCCCGTTCTGCGCCTTCGAGCGGATGGTCGCCTGGCGCTACCTGCGCTCCCGGCGCAAGGAAGCCTTCATCTCGGTCATCGCCGGCTTCTCCTTCATCGGCATCATGCTCGGCGTCGCGACGCTCATCATCGTCATGGCGGTGATGAACGGCTTCCGCACCGAGTTGATCTCGCGCATCCTCGGCATCAACGGCCACATGATCGTTCAGCCGATCGACACCCCGCTGAACGACTATTCCGGGCTTGCAGAGCGCCTTTCCGCCGTTCCGGGCGTCACCATGGCGATCCCGCTTGTCGAGGGCCAGACGCTGGCCTCCGGCACGGCGGGGGCGGGCACGGGCGCGCTGGTGCGCGGCGTGCGCGCCGACGACCTCGTCAAGATGAAGGCCGTTTCCGATCACATCAAGGAGGGCGACCTCGTCGGTTTTGCCACAGGCGGCGTGGCGATCGGCTCGCGCATGGCCGAGCAGCTTGGCCTCGGGGCCGGCGGGCAGATCACGCTGGTCGCCCCCGACGGCGACGTCACGCCGCTCGGCGTGAACCCGCGGGTGAAGACCTACACGGTTTCCGCCGTCTTCGAGATCGGCATGTCGGAATACGACGCCTCAATCATCTACATGCCGCTCGAAGAGGCGCAGCTCTATTTCAATGCCGAAGGGATCGTGCAGTCGATCGAGCTGTTCGTCTCCAATCCGGACGCGGTCGACCAGCTGCGCCAGCCGATCGAGGCGGCGGCCGAGCGGCAGATCTTCATCACCGACTGGCGCCAGCGCAACCGCACCTTCTTCTCGGCGCTGGAGGTTGAGCGCAACGTCATGTTCATGATCCTCACGCTCATCGTGCTCGTCGCCGCGCTCAACATCATCTCCGGCCTCATCATGCTGGTGAAGGACAAGGGCAGCGACATCGCGATCCTGCGCACCATGGGCGCGACCTCCGGCGCGATCATGCGTATCTTCTTCATGACCGGCGCGGCGATCGGAACGGTGGGCACCTTCGCCGGCGTCGTCCTCGGCGTCGTCGTCTGCCTCAACGTGGAATCGATCCGCCAGTTCTTCTCCTGGATCTCCGGCACGACGCTGTTCAATCCGGAGCTCTATTTCCTGAGCCAGCTGCCGGCCGACATGAATGCCGGCGAGACGGTCTCGGTCGTCGTCATGGCGCTGGCGCTCTCCTTCCTCGCGACGATCTTCCCGGCCTGGCGTGCCTCCAGGCTCGATCCCGTCCAGGCCCTCCGGTACGAATAGGAACAGAACGCATGAATGCGCGCGTCGCTTTGGAACTCAAGGGCATCGAACGGCACTACGGCCAGGGCGAGACCCTGCTGACGATCCTCAAGGGCGCGGATTTCGCGCTGAAGAGCGGGGAGACCGTCGCGCTCGTCGCCCCGTCCGGCACCGGCAAGTCCACGCTGCTCCACATCGCCGGCCTGCTCGAGAAGCCGGATGCCGGCGAGGTCTTCGTCAACGGCCATTCCTGCGCGGAACTTTCCGACGACCAGCGCACCGCGATCCGCCGCAGCGAGATCGGCTTCGTCTACCAGTTCCACCATCTTCTGCCGGAATTCAGCGCGCTGGAGAACATCATGATGCCGCAGCTCATCTCCGGCCTTTCGAGGGGCGAGGCGAGCGAACGGGCCGCCCAGCTGCTCGACTACATGCGCATCGGCCACCGGGCCGATCATCGGCCGTCGGAGCTTTCCGGCGGGGAGCAGCAGCGCGTCGCCATCGCCCGCGCGGTCGCCAACGCCCCGCTCGTCCTGCTCGCCGACGAGCCGACCGGCAACCTCGACCCGGAAACCGCCGGCTACGTCTTCGAGGCGCTGGAGGCGCTCGCCCGCCAGTCCGGCCTGGCGGCGCTCATCGCCACCCACAACCACGAGCTGGCCGGCCTGATGGACCGCCGCGTGACGATCGAGGACGGCGTCGTGCGCGAGCTCGCCTGACGGCAGGATGTTCTAGTTGTCGAGCCCGCAGGTCGAGCGCGGGATGCCGTTGTTCCAATCCCTGAGCAGCACGAATTGCGGCTTGCCGGCAACGGCCTGGCCGTTGCTCTTGCCCTTGCCGGTCAGGATGTTGAGGTCGCAGTCGCTCGTGCTGTTTTCCCCGCCGTCCTCCGCGATCGTGTCGTAGGACGCATAGGTGTAGCCGGCGACGATGAAGTCGAAATTGCGGTAGGCGATCGTCAGCGTCTCGCGCCAGCGCTCCCGGCCGATCGCTTCGTTCTTCGTCGTCAGCGTGAAGGAGCCGTTGGCGAGCGCCGTCAGCTCCGGTTCCTGGCCGGACATCGTCAGGTTGCCCCAGACGCTGTTCGGCAGCGCGAGCGCCAGCGTCAGCCGGTTTGCTTCCGGCTTGGCGAGATAGACGTAGAGCCCGTTGTCGTCCGCGCCGTCGGCGCCGGGCGTCGCGACGAGGGCGAGGTCCGGCGTGCCGTCCTTGTTCCAGTCGCCGCTCGCCATGGCGATGATGCGGTCGGCCGGAAAGTCCGCGGCAGCCGCGACAGCGGGCAGGCCGGCCGAGAGCAGAAGGGCGGCAGCAAGCGATTTCATCTGTTTTCCTCCGTTTGATCGAGGCGACCTTATTGCGCCGGAGAATGCCGGTCCAGAGGGGCTGTGGAAAGCGGTTGACATGAGAACAATAATAGAACAAAATGAAAACATAAAAGGAAAGGGAGCCACAATGACCGATTTTCTTCGTGATCTTGCCGCATTCGCCTCCATGGCCATGTTCGTAGCCAGCTTCTCCGTCATCCTCTTCGGAATCTGAAGGGCCGCATTTCACCTGTGACTGCCGTGCCTTTTTCCACGCCCTTGGGGCGTGGAAACCGGGTGCAACGCCAAGAACCGTCTGGACGAGGCGGGGCCGAATCCGCTTAAGCTTCCTGCCTGACCGGAAGGAAGATCGAAATGGCGGACGAAGCGCGCAAGACGGATGGCGAAAAGATCGCGGAGACGCCGGAGTTCGTGCATCTGCGCGTGCATTCGGCCTATTCGCTGCTCGAAGGCGCCCTGCCGATCAAGAAGATCATCGGCAAGGCGGTGTCCGACCAGCAGCCGGCGATCGCCATCACCGACACGAACAACCTGTTCGCCGCCCTCGAATTTTCGCAGAAGGCGGTGGGCGACGGCATCCAGCCGCTGATCGGCTGCCAGCTGTCGATCGACATGGAAGACGAGGGCGAAGGCGAGCGGCGCGGAGCGCAGGCGCAGCTTGCGAAGCTGCCGTCGATCGTCCTCCTCGCCGCGACCGACGCCGGTTATGCGCGCCTCGTAGAGCTCGTCAGCCGTGCCTATCTCGGCGGCGAGGGCAGCCAGGCCGTCCGCATCGCCTTCAGCTGGCTGGAGGAGGGGACGGAGGGGCTGATCGCGCTCACCGGCGCGCTCGGCGGCCCGGTCGACATGGCCTTCCTCGCCGGCCAGCCGGCGGTGGCGCGGGCGCGGCTTCATGCGCTGAAGCGCGTCTTCGGCGACAGGCTCTATATCGAGCTGCAGCGCCACGGGCGCTACGACAGGCAGCACGAGCGGCGCATGGTCGAGCTCGCCTATACGCAGGATGTGCCGCTGGTGGCGACCAACGAGCCGTTCTTCCCGGCGCCGGACGATTACGACGCCCACGACGCGCTGATGGCCGTGGCGCACAATGCGATGGTCTCGGACGACAACCGTTTCCGTCTGTCGCCGGACCATTATCTCAAGAGCCGCAAGGAGATGGCGGGGCTTTTTGCCGACCTGCCGGAGGCGCTGGAGAACACGGTGGAGATCGCCAGGCGCTGCTCCTTCGTGCTGAAGACGCGCAGCCCCATCCTGCCGCGCTTCACCGGCGCGACGGACGACCCGGAGGAGGCGGAGCGTGCGGAGGCGGCGGAGCTGCGCCGGCAATCCGTGGAAGGCCTCGAAAGCCGCATGGCGCTGCTCGGCCTGACGCCGGGCTATACCGAGCAGGACTATCGCGAGCGGCTGGACTTCGAGCTCAGCGTCATCGAGCGCATGAAGTTCCCCGGCTACTTCCTCATCGTTTCCGACTTCATCAAATGGGCAAAGCAGCAGAACATCCCCGTCGGGCCGGGCCGCGGTTCGGGCGCGGGTTCTCTCGTCGCCTATGCGCTCACCATCACCGACGTCGATCCGCTGCGCTTCTCGCTGCTTTTCGAGCGCTTCCTCAATCCCGAACGCGTCTCGATGCCGGACTTCGACATCGACTTCTGCCAGGACCGGCGCGAGGAGGTGATCCGCTACGTGCAGCAGAAATACGGCCGCGAGCAGGTGGCGCAGATCATCACCTTCGGTTCGCTGCAGGCGCGCGCGGCGCTGCGCGACGTCGGCCGGGTCCTTGAAATGCCCTACGGCCAGGTCGACAAGATCTGCAAGCTCGTGCCGAACAACCCGGCCAACCCGACGCCGCTCTACAAGGCCATCGAGGAGGAGCCGAAGCTGCAGGAGGAGGCGGAGAAGGAGCCGGTGGTCGCGCGCCTGCTCGACATCGCCCAGAAGATCGAGGGCCTCTACCGCCACGCCTCCACGCACGCCGCCGGCATCGTCATCGGCGACCGGCCGCTCTCCAAGCTCGTGCCGATGTACCGCGATCCGCGCTCCGACATGCCGGTCACCCAGTTCAACATGAAATGGGTCGAGCAGGCGGGCCTCGTGAAGTTCGACTTCCTCGGCCTGAAGACGCTCACCGTCCTGAAGACGGCCGTCGACTTCATCCGCAAGCGCGGCATCGAGGTGAAGCTCGAGAGCCTGCCGCTCGACGACAAGCTGACCTACGAGATGCTGTCGCGGGGCGAGACGGTCGGCGTGTTCCAGGTGGAAAGTGCCGGCATGCGCAAGGCGCTGATCGGCATGCGGCCGGACTGCATCGAGGACATCATCGCGCTCGTCGCCCTCTACCGCCCCGGGCCGATGGAGAACATCCCGGTCTACAACGCCCGCAAGCACGGCGAGGAGGAGATCGAGTCGATCCACCCGATGATCGACCATCTCCTGAAGGAGACGCAGGGCGTCATCGTCTACCAGGAACAGGTGATGCAGATCGCCCAGGTTCTTTCCGGCTACTCGCTCGGCGAGGCCGACCTTCTGCGCCGCGCCATGGGCAAGAAGATCAAGGAGGAGATGGACAAGCAGCGCGCCCGCTTCGTCGACGGCGCCGTCAAGAACGGCGTGTCGAAGCCGCAGGCCGACCTCATCTTCGACCTGCTGGCGAAGTTCGCCAACTACGGCTTCAACAAGTCGCACGCCGCCGCCTACGCCATCGTCTCCTACCAGACGGCCTACCTGAAGGCGCATTACCCGGTCGAGTTCCTCGCCGCGTCGATGACCTACGATATGTCCAACACGGACAAGCTGAACGATTTCCGGCAGGATGCCGCGCGCCTCGGCATCGAGGTCATCCCGCCCTCCGTGCAGACGTCCTTCGCCCATTTCGAGACCGGCGAGGACCGCATCTATTACGCGCTCGCCGCCATCAAGGGCGTCGGCGAGGCGGCCGTGCAGCACATCGTGGAGGTGCGCGGCGACGCGCCCTTCAGGAGCCTGGAGGATTTCTGCGCGCGCATCGACCCGAAGTTCGTCAACCGCCGCGTCTTCGAGAGCCTGATCGTCGCCGGTGCCTTCGATTGCTTCGGCCATGACCGCGCCGCCATGATCGCCGGGCTCGACCGCCTCCTGGGCGCCGCCCAGCGCGCGCAGGAGAACAAGACGAGCGGGCAGGGCGACATCTTCGGCATGGGCGCGGCGACGGGGCCGGAGGTCATCACGCTGCCCGCCTACACGCCCTGGCTCGCCTCGGAGAAGCTGCACCGCGAGTTCCAGGTGCTCGGCTTCTACCTGTCGGCCCACCCGCTCGATACCTATTCCGCGCTCCTCTCCAAGATGCGCGTGCAGACCTTTGCGGATTTCTCCGCCGCGGTGAGGCGCGGCGCGACGGCCGGTCGCCTTGCCGGCACCGTCACGTCGAAACAGGAGCGCAAGACCCGCACCGGCAACAAGATGGGCATCGTCGCCTTCTCCGATTCGTCCGGCCAGTTCGAGGCGGTGCTGTTCTCCGAGATGCTGAACCAGTACCGCGACCTCCTGGAGCCCGGAAAGTCGCTGGTGATGACCGTGCAGGCGGAGGAGCGGCCGGAAGGCATCGGCCTGCGCATCCAGACGCTGCGCTCGCTCGAGGAGGAATCGCTCCAGACCCAGAAGGCGCTGCGCGTCTATGTCCGCGATTCCGGCCCCTTGCGCTCCATCGCCGCCCACCTCAACACGAAGGGCGACGGCCTCGTCTCGTTCATCGTGATCAAGGACAACGGCCAGCGCGAGATCGAGGTGGAACTGAACGAGCGCTTCCGCATCTCCTCCGAAATCGCCGCCGCCATGCGCGCGGCCCCGGGCGTGCTGGACGTGGAACTGGTGTGAGGGCGCGCCGCCTATTTCGTCGCGGCGGTGCACCCGGCCTTTCGTTCACACGCGCTTGCCGCGAAGGCCGTGCCGCGCTCAGTTCACCGCGGTAACCGACGACGCCTTCTTTTTCTTCTTGGCCTTCTTGCCGCCCTGCACCGCGGCGGCCTCCGCTTTCTGCACCTTGCGGGTCACGGTGATGAAATCCGTGCCCTCGCCGGTTTCGGGGCCGAGGCCGGTGTCCGAGATGGAGAGGGAGGCGCCTTCGCCCATCAGGCTGGAAATGCGCATGCGGACGTCTTGCGGAATGTCGAGGCGGTCGAGCGTGCGGGCGATCGCGCCGGGCAGGGCGGCGTCGGCCTCCGTGGTGATGCCTAGGCGCTTCATCGTCGTCTGCGGGAGCTGGTTGTCCATGCTCACGCCGTACCACTCGGCCTTGCCCTTGTCGGCATCGACCTCGCGGGCGAGGAGGAAATGCGTGCCGAGCGCGATTTCCGGGTTGCGGATGGTGATATGCTCCTCGATCAGCGGCTTGAATTTCTGGCGCACGAGGATCTGGCCGTTCGGCGGCGTTCCCTTGCCGGCCTTCGCGTAGACGGCTGCGGCAAGCTCGGGCGTGACCATGCCGTCTTCCTTGAGGCCTTCGGCGATCTGGAAGGCGCGGATGGCGGTGACGGTCTGCTTGCCGAAGAGGCCGTCCGGCATGCCGGCATCGTAGCCGAGCGTGTTCAGCAGGGCCTGGATGTCCATCAGCATCTCGCGCTCGCCGCGCCGGGTGATGAGGATGCGGATCGGGTCCTCCTCGGTCTTCTGCACGACGGGCGTCACCACGGCCGGCTTCGGGTCGGTCATCGCCACCTCGACGCTCTTGTCGCCGGCCTCGATCAGGGCAGGGCGCAGCCCCGCATCCGCGAGCAGCGGCGTGTCCGGCACGACGACGGCGGGCTTGAACAGCGCCTCGTGCACGACGCGCTGCGGCGCGATCTCGCGGTCGGTGATCAGCACGTGGCCGCCGCGCCGCGTGACGGAGAACAGCGTCTTGGCGAAATCGTTCGGCAGGCGCACGCAGCCGTGCGAGGCGGGATAGGAGGGCACGCTGTTGGAGGCGTGCAGCGCAATGCCAGACCAGGTCAGCCGCTGCATGAAGGGCATCGGCGCGTTGTCGTAGAGGTTGGAGAAGTGGCTGCGCTTCTTTTCGAGGATCGAGAAGATGCCGGTCGGCGTCGAATGGCCGGCCTTGCCGGTGGAAACGCGCGAGGTGGCGACCACGACGCCGCCGTCATAGATCTTCAACTCCTGCTGGTCCTTCGACACGATGATCTGGAGCGGACCTTCGAGCGTTCCGCCGAGCGCGGTGCCGCAGCTCAGCACCAGGCCCAATATGCTCATGCCGGTCGCGAGGCGAAACTTCATGTAACCCATCCGTACGCAATACAAACCGGCAGGAAGCGTAGTGCATCTGGCTTAAGGAAGGTTTGATGCACCGTTGCGATTCCCCGATCTGTGCCATCCCGATGCAGGTGAGAACGCTGGTTTGCCGGGATTTATTCGGTCGGAAGGTCGGTCTTTCCGGTGGATTTGAGCGTCAACTTTTCGTGAAAGCGCTCGGGGCCGGACTTGCCGAACGTATAGCCGGTCTCAACGCTCGCCTTGCCGAACTTGTCGCGCAGCGTGTTCATCGCCGCCTCGGCCGCGGCGCGCCGCGCGGCGGCGGGATCGACGAGGTCCGGCGGGTCGGCGCGGCCGGGATCGGCAAGGTCGCTGACCCCGATGCCGATCAGCCGGTACTTCGTGCCGTCCGCTTCCTTGCGCAGCAGTTCGATACCGGTGCGGAAGATGCGGTCGGCGAGCATGGTGGGGTCCTCCAGCTTGCGGTTGCGGGTCCGGCTCTTGAAGTCGGCGGTCTTCAGCTTGAGCACGACGGTCTGGCCGGAAATGCCGGATTTGCGAAGGCGCGCGGCTACCTTCTCGCTGAGGCGCCGCAGGTGCGTGGCCAGCTCGTCATAGCTGGAAATGTCGTCGAAGAAGGTGGTCTCCGCCGAGACGCTCTTGGCCGGATCGTTCGGGTGCACCTCGCGGTCGTCCCGGCCGCGCGAGAGCGTGAAGAGCCGCCTGCCCATCACGCCGTAGCGGCGCATCAGGTCGGTCTCCTCCATGGTCTGGAGCTGTCCGATGGTGCGGATGCCGTCGCGCTCCAGCGTCTCGGCGAAGGCCTTTCCCACCCCCCAGATAAGGCGCACCGGCTTCTCCCGCAGGAAATCCAGCGCCTCGGCCTCGCCGATGACGGAAAAGCCGCGCGGCTTGTTGAGGTCCGAGGCCACCTTGGCGAGGAACTTGCAGTAGGAAAGGCCGATGGAGATGGTGATGCCGATCTCCTTCTCGACGCGCTGGGCGAAGCGCGCGAGCACGCGGGCGGGGGGATCGTGGTGCAGCCGTTCCGTGCCCTTCAGTTCGAGGAACGCCTCGTCGATGGAGAGCGGCTGCACCAGCGGCGTCAGCTCCTGCATCATCGCGCGCACCTGGCGGCCGACGCGCACGTACTTCTCCATGTCCGGCTTGATGACGACGGCGTGCGGACAGGCCTCCAGCGCCTTGAACATCGGCATGGCCGAACGCACGCCCTGGATGCGCGCGACATAGCAGGCGGTGGAGACGACGCCGCGCTTGCCGCCGCCGACGATGACCGGCTTGTCGGCAAGCTCCGGGTTGTCGCGTTTCTCGATCGCCGCATAGAAGGCGTCGCAGTCGATATGCGCCAGCGTCAGGCGGTAGAGCTCGTCATGGTAGACGAGGCGGGGACTGCCGCAGGCGCGGCATCGGCGCAGGCCGGCCGGCTGCCCGGCAAGGCAGTCGCGGCAGAAGCCCGGAAAACGCATGTCGGCGGTGCTCATCGGCAGGAACAAATATTGAACATCGCGACTTTACTGCTTAAATTCGCGAGTCTCAATAGTGGCTGGGGCTTAACCAATGACGCTGCACAGGCCAGACGCGCGAGGCACCGGCTTCCGCCCGCCGGCTCAGAAGTCGTCGCTGCCATACGGTCCCGAAAGGATCGCATGGGCACGGACGACCGCTTCCGGCTGGATGCCCGTCGCCGCGCTGAAGGCGAGAAGCGTTGGCTCGTGGCCCATCAGGAAATCGACGAGGGCGGCACGGAAACCGGGATCGCCGACCGCGTTCCTGACCTCGCCGGGCGCGACGCCGGTGAGCGCGAGGAAACGGGATAGCAGTTCCGGTTCGCCTGCGAGCCAGCCGAGGATGGCGATGGCGGTTGCCTCCGCGTCTTCCGGCGCGGGTGTATCTTTTTGGCTTTTCATCGTTTTCCCTCGGGAAATTTACCTTTTAATCAACCAAGTGACGCTAACGTGGCTGCGGTCGGGCTGGGTGATGTCGGCTTTGCCGCAACTTATCCATCTCCCAGAAGGTTGCAAGGCCGGCGAGAGGAACAGGGACGCACGATGCCCAAGCAGGTGATGATTGTCGAGGACAACGAGCTCAACATGAAGCTCTTCCGGGACCTCATCGAGGCATCCGGCTATACCACCATCCAGACCCGAAACGGTATGGAAGCCCTTGATCTTGCACGCAAACACCGTCCGGACCTGATCCTGATGGACATCCAGCTCCCGGAGGTTTCCGGCCTCGAGGTCACCAAGTGGCTGAAGGAGGACGACGAGCTCCATGTCATCCCGGTGATCGCGGTCACCGCCTTCGCGATGAAGGGCGACGAGGAGCGCATCCGGCAGGGCGGCTGCGAGGCCTATGTCTCCAAACCCATCTCCGTTCCGAAATTCATAGAGACCATAAAAACCTATCTCGGCGACGCATGAGGCGGAGGCCAGGCGCATGACTGCACGCATCCTCGTCGTCGACGACATTCCGGCAAACGTGAAGCTGCTCGAAGCGCGGCTGCTTGCGGAATATTTCGACGTGCTGACCGCCGAGAACGGTTACGACGCGCTGTCGATCTGCGAGCGCACCCAGGTCGACCTCATCCTGCTCGACATCATGATGCCGGGCATCGACGGTTTCGAGGTCTGCGCGCGGCTGAAAGCCAATCCGCGCACGGCCCATATCCCCGTCGTCATGGTGACGGCGCTCGACCAGCCTTCCGACCGCGTGCGCGGCCTCAAGGCCGGTGCCGACGACTTCCTCACCAAACCCGTCAACGACCTGCAGCTCATGTCGCGCGTGAAGAGCCTCGTGCGCCTGAAGACGCTGACGGACGAGCTGCGCATGCGCGCGGCGACCGCGCGCGCCATCTCCATGGAGGAGGGGATCGAGAACAGCATGGGCGACGAGCCGGGCGACGTCCTGCTCGTCGACGGGCGCGCAAGCTCGCAGGAGCGCATCGTGCGTGCGCTGAAGCCCGTCGCCGAGGTTACCTGCATGTCCGATCCGCAGGCGGCGCTGTTCCAGGCGGCGGAAAGCAACTACGAGCTCGTCATCGTCAACGCCAACTTCGAGGATTACGATCCGCTGCGCCTCTGCTCGCAGCTGCGCTCGCTGGAGCGCACGCGCTTCCTGCCCCTCCTGCTGATCACCGAGCAGGGGGATGACGACATGATCGTGCGCGCGCTCGATCTCGGCGTGACGGATTACCTGATGCGGCCGATCGATCCGAACGAGCTGATCGCCCGCAGCCTCACCCAGATCCGCCGGAAGCGCTGCAACGACCGCCTGCGGGCGAGCGTGCGCCAGACGATCGAGCTTGCGGTGACCGACGGCCTGACGGGGCTGCACAACCGCCGTTACCTCGACAACCATATGAAGCTGCTGATCGACCGTGCGACCGCCCGCGGCCGGGCGCTCTCGGTCTGCATCACGGATATCGACCGCTTCAAGCTCGTCAACGATACCTACGGACACGATGCGGGCGATGCGGTGCTGCGCGAATTCGCCAACCGCGTCCGTTCCGCCGTGCGCGGCGCCGACCTTGCCTGCCGCTACGGGGGAGAGGAATTCGTGCTTGTCATGCCGGACACGCCCGCCGAGATGGCGGCCGGCGTTGCCGAGCGCCTGCGCGCGATCGTCGAGCGCGAGCCTTTCCGCATCCCCGAGACGGATGTGTTCCTGCCGATCACCGCTTCGCTCGGCATCGCCTCCATGCTGCCGGAGGACGACAGCCCGCAGGCGCTGCTCAAGCGTGCCGACGCTGCGCTCTACGAGGCCAAGCGTTCGGGCCGCAACCGGGTCGTCGCCGCTGCCGCGTAAGCCGCGACTCGACCTCCTTCCGTCATTTTTGTCCACAGGCGAGTTTGGGGACGGGCATTTGCCTTTAATTTCGGGCATTTGCCCTGAATCGCCGGTCTCGCCCCGAGGGGCGCGGCGCCGTTTTCCGCCGGGCGCCGCTGTGGCAAATTCTGGCTATAAATCGTACTATTTATTTTTGATAAAGCTTATCAATGGGTTCTGCCTGTCACAATCTTGCCGTGTGCCGTTCCGATCATGTACGCAGGTTGTGGGCCGCTCCCTCAGCGGTTGTGAAGGGGGAGCCCTGTATTGTTGTCTTCTATAACGTAAATGCTGCTCAACGGGACAGCTGCGGCCGCGCCGGTTAACTATGAGACAAGGGGCGGCTGCGGGAGCGTTAAGAATTCGTTGATTTTTTTTCTTTTTCGCGCGATGCTCAACTCATGGGCGGCAAACAAGCCCGCACAACCGGTTACCCCATGATGCTAGGTCCGCCGCATCTCCTGGGTCGTGGGGTCGGTCGGCCGGTTGCGACAGAAACGGAATCCTCGTGCCGTCGTCGTACCTGGTCGACCCCCGTTCAACGCCGCTCCCGTCAAGGGAGCGGCGTTTTTGATTCGTACGGTTGCAATGGGTTGCAGGGATTCGATGCCAAAAGAAAAGGCGCCGGACGTTTCCGCCCGGCGCCTTTTCGGAACCTATGGGGTCCCAAGACTACTTGATCTTGGTTTCCTTGAACTCGACGTGCTTCTTGACGACCGGGTCATACTTCGTCTTGGTCATCTTTTCCGTCATCGTACGGCTGTTCTTCGTGGTCACGTAGAAGAAACCGGTGTCGGCCGTCGACAGCAGCTTGATCTTGATGGTGGTAGCCTTGGCCATGGTCGTCCTGCCTTTATGAAAAACGAAGCCGCGGACAGCCAGTCTGCTCCACGGCTCTAAATCTGGGCGGAAACTACAAATCGCGCCCGAAAAGTCAAGCCCGTTTCGGCCGGAAAACCATCCGGCCGAGAGAAAGTACGAGGTAGAAGCCGAAGAAGGCGACGATCGCCCAGGCAAAGCCGTTGTTGCCGGACACGTCCATCGCCGCGCCGATCGCCTGCGGGCCGACCACCGTGCCGACCGCATAGCAGAAGATGAAGGCGGCGTTCGCGGCCGCAAGGTCCGCCCCGTGCAGGCGCGAGCCGAGATGGCTGAGACCGACCGTATAGAGGCCGGCCACGCATCCTCCCCAGACCAGGAGGACCGCCGCCATCAACAGCCAGTTGTGCGAGATGATCGGCAGGCAGAGCGACCCCAGAAGGCCGATGGCGGACATGATCGTCAGGAGGCTCCTGCGGTCCCGCATGCGGTCGGAGATCATGCCGAGCGGGATCTGGAAGGCCATGTTGCCGATGCCCATGACGGTGAGCAGCAGCGCGGCCTGCGGCTCGCTGAAGCCGGCGCGGGTCGCATAGATCGGGAAGAGCGAGAGGCCGCCCACCTCGACCGCGCCGAAGATGAAGACCGCCGCCGTCGCCGTCGGCACGAGAAGGATGTAGCGCATGAAGTGCAATTCCGGCTTCTCGTTGATGATCGGGCTTTCCCTCCGGGCGACGAAGATCGGGATGGCGGCAAGGAGGATGATCATCGCGCCCAACGCGAAGGGCAGCACGCCCTCGCTGCCGATCAGCGAGAAGAGGAGGGGGCCGGTGGCGAAGCCGAGCGAGAGCACGGTGGCGTAGATGCCGAGCACGAGGCCGCGCCGGCGCGGGGGCGCCGCGGCGTTGATCCAGAATTCCGAGAGGATGAAGAGCGTGGTGATCGCGCCGTGGAAGACGAGGCGGAGCGGGAACCAGAGCCAGAAATTCTCGATATAGTAGAAGCCGAGGCCGCTCACCGCCGCAAGCAGGATGGCGGCCAGCATGGTCGTCGACGTGCCCCAGTCGTGGGCAAGCCGCGTCGTGCAGGGTGCCGCGACCATGGCGGCGATGCCGGCCATGGCGGAGTTGATGCCGATGAGCGTCGAGGAGATGCCGCGCTTCTCCATGATGATGGAGAGCAGCGGAAGGCCGAGGCCGATGGCGATGCCGACTGCGGAAATGGCGGCGACGGCTGCAATGAGAGACCGCCAGTGAATATGCTCCACCGGGCCGGAGGTGCCGGATTGCGGCTGCGTCATATGCGATCGATCCTCAAAGAAGGTCCCGTAAAAAGCGCCCGCGCTGGGTGTAGTACAGCGGCACGGCCCTTCCGAAGGGGAGAGACTCGTCTTCCTGAATGCTTTTTTGAAGCTCTTCAAGGATCAATACGGTTATGTCGGGCATCTCGATGCCCCCATGGTCGAAAATATCCACCCAGCGCAGGTCCTCGAGCTCGTGGCTTTCCGTGGTGCCGGCCGGGTCTATGCCCGCCTCGTCGGCAAAGAGCGTGAAGAAGCGCGTATCGAAGCGGCGCACCATCCCGGCGGGCGTGATGGCGCGGGCCAGGAAACGCAGGTTGGAAAGGTCCGGCCGGAAGGGGAGCCCGCCCCCGGCAGGCGCGGCGTGCGGCGTGCCCACCGCGATGCCGGCCTCCTCGTGGAGCTCCCGCAGCGCCGCGACACCGAGTGCCCGCAGGCGCGAATCGGAACATCGCGCGCCGGCCCTCAGGGCAAGGCGTTGACAGGCGAGCGGATGCAGCGGCCGTGCGACGGGAACGAGGCGGTCGGTCGCGTCGCGCCGCCCGCCGGGGAAGACGTACACATCCGGCATGAAGACATGTCTGCTGCTGCGCCGGCCGACCAGCACGCGCACGCGTCCGCCCGACCGGTCGAGAAGCAGGATCGAGGCGGCATCGACGGGCCGGACGGCCGTCATGCCGTCCGGTCGCCGTAGGCCGGCGTCTTGTCTTCGTCCGCAGGCTTGTCGCCGAAGCCGTGCATCTTCAGGGCCCATTGCAGGCCGATGGCGCCGCCCTTGATGGGTTGCAGGAGCAGGAGCGACAGGACGAGCGTGATCGGCGTCCAGATGGCGAGGTGCTGCCAGGTGGTGAGCGGCCAGACGAGGTCCGTCGCCATGTAGCCGCCGACGACGATGTGGCCGACGATGGTGATGACGAGGTAGGGCGGCAGGTCGTCGGCGCGCTGGGGCGTATAGTCCTCGCCGCAGGCCGCGCAGTGATCGACCGGCTTGACGAAGGCGCGGAAGAGCCGGCCGGAGCCGCAGGCCGGGCAGCGGTTCAGGAGGCCGCGCTTGATGGCGCGGCCGAGCGGGCGTTCCGCCGGTGCGGGGGGTGCCGTGTCGCCGAAATGCACCGTGCTGCCGGTGGTCTCGTTCGCCTGCATGTCCATTTCCTTCCTGGCGGCGCCTTGCGCCGGCCCTGCTGGTTGTATGCAATTCCGCGCGCAGCCGATGCGCAGGCAGGAATTGCTCAGCGCCTGCCGCGGGGCGGGCGCGTGCCCGGCTGGCGTCGCGGCGCGGCGCCCTTGCGCCGGCCCGACTTGTGGAAGGAGCGCACCGCCGTCGGCATCTTGCGTCCTTCGCTGACGACGTCGAACCGGAGCGAGCCGGCAAGCGGCACCGCCTCGGCGAGCTTCACGCGCACTTCATCGCCGAGGCGGTAGCCGAGCCCGGTCTTTTCACCGGAAAGTGCCTGATGGGCCTCGTCATAGATATAGTAGTCGCGTCCCAGCATAGATATAGGCACGAATCCGTCGGCGCCATACTCGGGCAGGGTGACAAAAAGTCCCGCCCTGGTGACGCCGGAAACGCGCCCGTCGAACTCCTCGCCGATGCGGCCGGCGAGATGGTGGGCGATCAGCCGGTCGACCGTGTCGCGCTCGGCGGCCATGGCGCGGCGCTCGAAGGTCGAGATTTCGGCGGCGATGTCGTCGAGTGCGGCTTCCTCGTCCGGCGTGATGCCGCCTTCGCCGAGCCCGAGCGAGCCCACCAGCGCCCGGTGCACGATGAGGTCCGCATAGCGGCGGATCGGCGAGGTGAAGTGGGCGTATTTCATGAGGTTGAGGCCGAAATGGCCGATGTTCTCCGGGCTGTAGATCGCCTGGCTCTGCGAGCGCAGCACCATCTCGCTCACCATCTGCTCGAACGGCTTGTCCTTGGCCTTGGCGAGGATGCCGTTGAAATGGTTGGAGCGCATGTTGCCGCCCTTGACGAGCGAGATGTCGAGCGTCTGCAGGAACTCGCGCAGCACCTCCTGCTTGGCGAGCGAGGGCGCGTCGTGGATGCGGTAGACGAGAACCTGCCTCTTCTTCTCCAGCGTCTCGGCGGCCGAGACGTTCGCCTGGATCATCATCTCCTCGATGAGCTTGTGCGCATCGAGCCGCGGCGGCACGAAGACCCGGTCGACGGTGCCGTCCTCCTTCAGCAGGATCTTGCGCTCCGGCATGTCGAGCTCGAGCGGCTGGCGGCGGTTCCGGCCGACCGTCAGGATGCGGTAGGCTTCCCATAGCGGCTTCAGGATCGTTTCGAGGATCGGGCCGGTCTTGTCGTCCGGCGCGCCGTCGATGGCGGCCTGCGCCTGTTGGTAGGAGAGCTTTGCCGCGCTCTTCATCATGATGCGGTGGAAGGTGTGGCTCGCCTTGCGGCCTTCCTTCGAGAAGACCATGCGCACGGCGAGCGCCGGCCGGTCGACGCCCTCCTTCAGCGAGCAGAGGTCGTTGGAGATGCGCTCCGGCAGCATGGGCACGACGCGGTCGGGGAAATAGACCGAGTTGCCGCGCTTCAGCGCCTCGCGGTCGAGCGCCGATTTCGGGCGCACGTAATAGCTCACGTCCGCGATGGCGACGGTGACGATCACGCCGCCCGGATTGTCGGGGGAGGTGTCGGCTTCGGCGAAGACCGCGTCGTCGTGGTCCTTGGCGTCGGCCGGGTCGATGGTGATGAGGGGCAGGCTCCTCCAGTCCTCGCGGTGCGCCATCGTGGCGGGGCCGGCGGCCTCCGCCTCGCGGATCGCCGCGTCGGGGAAGATGTAGGGAATGCCGTGGGCATGGATGGCGATCATGGAGATCGCCTTTTCCGAGGCGACGGAGCCGATCACGCCCTTGATCTGCGCGCGCGGCAGGCCGTGGCGGCCCATGCGCACGACGTCGATCTCGACGAGGTCGCCGTCCGTGGCGCCCGCGGTGAACTCGGCGTCGACCTCCATCTCCTCGCCGCGCCGGTCGATGGGCATGATGCGCCCGCCGCCGCCCGGCATGGTGCGGAAGACGCCCATGCCGGAATTCTTCTTCTTGTCGAGGATCTTGATGACCCGGCCGCTATAGGCCGGCCCGCCGCGTTCCTTCGCGGGGAAGATCTTCGCCAGCACCCGGTCGCCGAGGCCGGCGACGGGCGCCTTGTCCTTGCGGCCGACGGTCGGCTGGCGGATCAGCACGGCGGGCGCGACGCCCGCGTCGTCCAGCCATTCCGCCGGGCGGCCGATCAGCTCGCCGTCGACGTCGCGCGTCGTGATGTCGAGCACGGTGACCGGGGGCAGGGCGCCGGGGCGCACCAGCGACTTGCGGCGCTTTTCCAGGAGCCCGTCTTCCTCCAGCGACCTGAGCAGCGCCTTCAGCTCCGCGCGCGCCTCGCCCTTGAGGCCGAAGGCCTTGGCGATCTCCCGCTTGGACGCCTGCTCGGGGTGGTCCGCGATGAAGCGCAGCAGCACGTCGCGCGGCGGGATGACGCCGTGGATGATCGGGATATTGTCCGCCGGCGGCACGTCCCGGCCCGCGCGGCCGGGTCGCCTTCCTTGTCCTGCCGGGTTGCGCGGTTCCTTCGTCATGTCAAAGCGATCCGATGGGAAATGAGACGTGAGCCGTATGCCCCCTTCTCCCTTCGGGGAGAAGGCGCCGGCAGGCGGACGAGGGGGTGGGGCGACCTGGCTTCGCGAAGGAGTTCCATGGCTTTCCCCCTCATCCGACCCTTCGGGCCACCTTCTCCCCGGGGAGAGAAGGAGAGCGGAGCCGGCTTGCCCCTATATGCGAAAGCCAGGTTGTCCATGACGTCAGGCCTTCTTTGCCTTTGCTGCGGCCTTGGGCTTGGCTGCCGCCTTCGGCTTCGCCGTCTTGGTCTCTCCGGACTTGGCTGTCTTCGCGTTCGCAGGCGGTTTCTTGCCCTTGGCGGGCGATTTCCCGGCCTTGTCGGCGATCAGCGCGAGCGCTTCCTCCAGCGTGACGCTGTCGGCGGCCTTGCTCTTCGGCAGGGTGGCGTTGACCTTGCCCCAGTTGACGTAGGGCCCGTACTTGCCGTCCCGCACGGTGACCGGGCCGCCGTCCGGATGGTCGCCGAGCGTCTTCAGCGCCGCCGGCGTGCCGCGCGCCCGTCCGCCCGGTCCCTTCGACTGCTTGTCGGCGATGACGGTCACGGCGCGGTTGAGGCCGATGGAGAACACGTCCTCGACGCTTTCGAGGTTGGCATAGCTGCCGTCGTGCAGCAGGAACGGGCCGTAGCGGCCGATGCCGGCGGAGATCATCTTGCCCGTTTCCGGGTGCCGGCCGATGTCGCGCGGCAGCGAGAGCAGGGCGAGCGCCTTCTCGTGGTCGATGCTCGCCGGCGTCCAGCCTTTCGGCAGGCTCGCGCGCTTGGCCTCCTTGCCGTCGCCGCGCTGCACGTAAGGTCCGAAGCGGCCGGAGCGCAGCGTGATCTCCTCGCCCGTGTGCGGGTCCTTGCCGAGGCTCTGCGGCTCGTTGGAGGCGGCGGCTTCGGCGTCCGAGCCGTTGTCGGCGGAAAGCTGGCGGGTGTAGTTGCATTCCGGATAGTTCGAGCAGCCGACGAAGGCGCCGAATTTTCCCAGCTTCAGCGACAGCTTGCCCGTGCCGCAGACCTGGCAGATGCGCGGGTCGCTGCCGTCCTCGCGCTTGGGGAAGACGAGCGGCGCCAGCTCCTCGTTCAGCGCGTCCAGTACGTTGGTGACGCGCAGCTCCTTGGTGTCCTCGATCTGGGCGAAGAAGTCCTTCCAGAAGTCGCGCAGGACCTGCTTCCAGTCGAGTTCGCCGGCGGAGATCTTGTCGAGCTTCTCTTCGAGATCGGCCGTGAAATCGTATTCGACATAGCGGGTGAAGAAGCTTTCGAGGAAGGCGGTCACGAGCCGGCCCTTGGCCTCCGGGACCAGCTTGCGCTTGTCGATCACGATGTATTCGCGGTCGCGCAGCGTCGCCAGCGTCGCGGCATAGGTCGACGGGCGGCCGATGCCGAGCTCCTCCATCTTCTTGATGAGCGAGGCTTCGGAATAGCGCGGCGGCGGCTCGGTGAAGTGCTGCGTGGCGTTCACCTTCTGCTTGTCGAGCTTTTCCTTGGCGTTGATCTCCGGCAGGCGGCCGTCCTCCTCGCCCTCGTCCGGCTGCTCGCCGTCCTCCTTCTGGTCCGTATAGGCGGCGATGAAGCCGTCGAAGCGGATGACCGAGCCGGTGGCGCGCAGGCCCGCCTTGCGCCTGCCATTGTCCGCCTCGATCTCGACCGTGGTGCGCTCGATCTCGGCGGAGGCCATCTGGCTGGCGATGCCGCGCTTCCAGACGAGGTCGTAGAGCTTCAACTGGTCCGGATCGAGGAAGCGCTTCACCTGGTCCGGCGTGCGGTCGAAGGAAGTGGGGCGGATCGCCTCGTGCGCTTCCTGGGCGTTCTTCGCCTTGGTGGAGTAGAAGCGGGCCTTTTCCGGCACGTAGCGCGCGCCGAACTGGCTGGCGACGGCCCGCCGGGCGGCCTCGATCGCCTCCGGCGCCATCTGCACGCCGTCGGTACGCATATAGGTGATGAGACCGACCGTCTCGCCGCCGATGTCGATGCCCTCGTAGAGCTTCTGCGCCACCTGCATGGTGCGCGAGGCGGAGAAGCCGAGCTTCGAGGAGGCGGCCTGCTGCAATGTGGAGGTTGTGAAGGGCGGTGCCGGGTTGCGCTTCGTCGGCTTGGCCTCGACGCTCTCGACGCGGTAGGCCGCGCCGTCGAGCAGGGCCTTGAGGCGGTTCGCCTCCTCGCCGTTGCCGATGGACTTCGCCTGAAGGCGCTTGCCCTCGGCCGAAACGAGGCGCGCCTCGAACTCGTCGCCGCGCGGCGTCTTGAGGAGGGCGGAGAGGTTCCAGTATTCCTCCGAGACGAAGCGCTCGATCTCCGCCTCGCGGTCGCAGACGAGGCGAAGCGCCACCGACTGCACGCGCCCGGCCGAGCGGGCGCCCGGCAGCTTGCGCCAGAGGACCGGCGACAGGTTGAAGCCGACGAGGTAGTCGAGAGCGCGCCGGGCGAGATAGGCGTCGACCAGCGAGATGTCGATGTCGCGCGGGTTCTGCATCGCGTCGAGCACGGCCGACTTGGTGATGGCGTTGAAGACGACGCGCTTGACCGGCTTGTCGCCGATCACCTTCTTCTTCTTCAGGACGTCCAGCACGTGCCAGGAGATCGCTTCGCCCTCGCGGTCGGGGTCGGTTGCGAGGATGAGGCCGTCGGAGGACTTCACGGCGTCGGCAATGTCCTTGATGCGCTTGGCCGATGCGCCGTCGACTTCCCAGGACATCTCGAAGTCCTCGTCCGGGCGCACGGAGCCGTCCTTGGCCGGCAGGTCGCGCACATGGCCGAAGGAGGCGAGCACCTTGTAGCCAGGGCCGAGATACTTGTTGATCGTCTTGGCCTTGGCAGGCGATTCCACAACTACAACATTCATCGTCATTTCTCTGATTTCAGGCGCCGCGGCTGAAATGCGCGGCGAAACGGGCGCCTCGCGCCGGAAAGTCGTGCTTCGACATGAACAGGGAAAGCGTTCCGGTCAAGAGGTAGGGCTGAAATTAGTCGGTTGCAACGTCATGCAACCAATGCGAGATTAATCTACAGTTGCAATTATAAATAATCATTGTATCGTTTTTCAGGCGCAAGAGATGCAACCTTACGGCGATTCTGAATCGTTGGTGCAACGGAAAAGCCATGAGAGAGAAACCTTCCAAGCCCGTTCTCCCGCCGCACACGCCGGAGGAGAACATCGCCTACACCCGCCAGATGCTGGGCGAGTTGCGCACGGTCGTGCACAATGAAGGCGCCGACATGCTGCAGTACCTGATCGAGATGGCCTACATGGAGGCGGGGGACATCCTGTCCGGCCTCAGGCCGCTTTCAGTCCGGGGTCAGCGAGACCCCGCCACCGGCATGCCGCTGAAGCCGGCCGGCAAGGTCAAGTTCTAGGAGTACGAGGTAGACGGTGGCAGCCGCAATGCCCGTGTGGCGGATGATCTCGTCGATCTCGGCCGGCACCTGGCTCAGCGCCTCGGCGATGCGCTCGCGCTCGCCGTCGCTCGGCGGCAGCCGGAGGGCGGCCGGCATGTCCTCCGCCGGCTCGTCCGCGCCGGGGCGGGGGGCGAAGAGGTCGGGTTCGGAAAGCGGCCTCAAGGCGTCGAGCACGTCCTCCGGCGTCGTGGTGATCGTCGCGCCGTCCTTCAGGAGGCCGTTCGTGCCCTCGCAGCGCGGATCGAGCGGCGAGCCCGGCACGGCAAAGACCAGCCGGCCGAAATCCGCCGCGTTGCGCGCGGTGATCAGCGAGCCGGAGCGCAGGGCCGCCTCCACCACGACGAGGCCGAGCGACATGCCGGCGATCAGCCGGTTGCGGCGGGGAAAGTCCCGCGCCCGCGGTTCCCAGCCGAAGGGCATTTCGCTGACGGCGAGCCCCTGTCCATCCGTGAGCTCGTTGAGCAGGCCGACGTTTTCGGGCGGATAGGGCTTGTCGAGCCCGCCGGCCATGGCGGCGATGGTGCCGGTGTCGAGGCTGGCGCGGTGGGCGGCGGTGTCGATGCCGCGCGCAAGGCCGGAGACGACGGAATAGCCCGCCCGGCCGATCTCCCGCGCCAGCAGGCCCGCGAATTTCATTCCCGAGATCGAGGCATTGCGCGCTCCGACGATGCCGACGGCCGGTGCCGCCGCGGCCTTGCGGTTGCCCTTGACGGCGAGAAGCGGCGGGGCGCCGTCGATCTGGCGCAGCAGCGGCGGATAGTCGGGCTCGCCGATTCCGACGAAGGCCGCGCCGTGCCGTTCCGCGATCTCCAGTTCCCGTTCCGCGTCAGCCCTGCTGGCGACGCGGATGCTGCGAGCGGCGCCGCCGCGGCGGGAAAGCTCCGGCAGCATCTCCAGCGCGGTTTCGGCGCTGCCGAAATGGTTGATCAGTTCGCGGAAGGTGACGGGGCCGACATTGTCGCTGCGGATGAGGCGCAGCCAGGCGATCCTCTGTCTTTCCGTCAGCGCAATCCCCCGTCTGCCTGCGCTGCGGTCGTCCATGGCTATCCCTTGCTGCCGATCTTGCTTTCCGTGCCGCTCAGGAGGCGGCTGATATTGGTGCGGTGTTTCCACCAGGTGATCAGGGTGAGCAGCAGGAAGAGCACCGCCACCTTCTCGTGACCCAGAAACCACAATACAACCGGAGATACGGCGGTTGCAACCAGGGCAGAGAGGGATGAGTAACGGGTCAGGTAAGCAAGGCCGATCCAGACGGCCGCGAAGACGGCGACCACGACCGGCACGAGGCCGAGCAGCAGGCCGACATAGGTCGCGACCCCCTTGCCGCCCTTGAAGCCGAGCCAGACGGGGAAGAGATGGCCGAAGAAGGCGGCAAGGCCCGCCGCGATGCCCGCATCGAGGCCCCAGCGCGAGGCGATGGCCGCCGCCGCGGTGCCCTTGAGGGCATCGAGAAGCAGTGTCGCGGCGGCGAGCTTCCTGTTGCCGGTGCGCAGCACGTTGGTTGCGCCGATATTGCCCGAGCCGATCCTGCGCACGTCGCCGAGCCCCGCCATGCGGGTGAGGATCAGGCCGAAGGGGATGGAACCGAGGAGATAGCCGAAGGCGAGGGCGGCGAGCGTCGGCAGGGTGCCGAGCTGCCAGGTGAGGATGTCGGTCACGGTTGTTCTCCCCCAGTTCCGTTATCTGCATGCGCGGCCGTGGATCCTCGGGTCGAGCCCGAGGATGACGACGGGAAGGTAGACAGATTTTGGGAAACGTCGCCGCATGCCGCATCGATCGATGGGCTCAGCAACGTCTCCTCCCCTCCGTCATCCTCGGGCTCGACCCGAGGATCCACCATCCCAGGCCGCGTCCCGTCAGCCCAGCGAATGCACCCGCTCGCCGGCAACATAGGTGCTAACCGCGCGTCCCGTAAAGCGGGCATCTTCGAAGGGCGTGTTCTTCGAACGCGAGACGAAGCCGTCCTTGACGGCGAGCCACGGTTCGTCCGGATCGATCAGCACGATGTCGGCGCGGGCGCCCGGCGCCAGCGTGCCGGCGTCGAGGCCGAAGATTCTTGCCGGACGCGTGGAGAGCGCATCGATGAGGCGCATCAAGGGGACTTCGCCGCTGTGATGCAGCCTCAGTGCTGCTGCCAGCATGGTTTCGAGGCCGATCGCCCCGTCCGCGGCATCCGCGAAGGGCAGGCGCTTGGTGTCGACGTCCTGCGGGTCGTGCGAGGAGACGATGATGTCGATGTCGCCCCGCGCGAGCGCGTCCACCATCGCCTTGCGGTCGTCCTCGCCGCGCAGCGGCGGGGAGAGCTTGAAGAAGGTGCGGTACTCGCCGATGTCGTTCTCGTTCAGCGTCAGGTGGTTGATCGAGACGCCGCAGGTGACGTCCGCGCCGCGCGTCTTGGCAAGCTGCACCGCTTCGGCCGATTCCGGCACGGAAATCTGTGCCGCGTGGTATTTTGCGCGCGTGAGGCCGGCGATGCGCAGGTCCCGTTCGAGCGGGATCAGCTCCGCCTCGCGCGGGGTGCCGGAAAGGCCGAGCCAGCTCGCCAGCAGTCCCTCGTTCATCACGCCGCCGCTGCCCAGATGCCTGTCGCGGGTCTCGAGCGCGATGACGCTGCCGAACTCGCGGGCATAGGTCATGGCGCGGCGCAAGACCTGCGCATTGTGCATCGGGTTGCGGCCGTTGGTGAAGGCGACGGCGCCGGCGGCCTTGAGGAGGCCGAACTCGGTCATCTCCTCGCCGGCGAGGTGCTTGGTGAGCGCCGCCGCCGGATGGATGTTGACCACCGCCTTGTCGCGCGCCGTCTTCAGCACGAATTCGACCAGCGCGATGTCGTCGATCACCGGGTCCGTGTCCGGCATCATGATGAAGGTCGTGACGCCGCCGGCCGCCGCCGCGCGCGAGGCCGATTCGATCGTCTCGCGGTGCTCGGCGCCGGGGTCGCCGACGAAGACGCGGGCATCGACGAGGCCGGGCGCGGCGATGAGTCCGCGGCCGTCGACCACTTCGGCGCCTTCCGGCGCGCCCTGGTTCTGCGCGCCGCTGCCGACGGCGGCGATCTTGCCGTTCTCGATGACGATGGAGCCGTTCTCATCGAGATCGCGGGAGGGGTCGATGATGCGGAGGTTTTTAAGGACAGTGGTGCGGGTCATGCGCGAACACCCTGGTTCTGCGAAAGAAGAAGCGTTTCCATCACGGCCATGCGGACGGCGACGCCCATCTCGACCTGCTGCTCGATGACGCTCTGCGGCCCGTCGGCGATCTCCGAGGCGATCTCGACGCCGCGGTTCATGGGACCCGGATGCATGACGAGCGCGTCCTCTTTCGCCGCCTTCAGCTTTTCGGCGTCGAGCCCGTAGTAGTGGAAGTATTCGCGCACCGAGGGCACGAAGGCGCCCGACATGCGCTCGCGCTGGAGGCGCAGCGTCATGACGACGTCGGCGTCCTTCAGCCCCTCCGCCATGGAGTGGTAGACCTCGCAGCCCATGTCGGCGATGCCCGAAGGCAGGAGCGTCGCCGGAGCGACGACGCGCACCCGCGCGCCCATGGCGTTGAGCAGCAGGATGTTCGAACGGGCGACGCGCGAGTGCAGCACGTCGCCGCAGATGGCGACGATGATGCGCGAGAGCTTGCCCTTGGCGCGGCGGATGGTGAGCGCGTCGAGCAGCGCCTGCGTCGGGTGCTCGTGCTGGCCGTCGCCGGCGTTCACCACCGCGCAGGAGACCTTCTGCGCAAGAAGCGCGGCGGCCCCGGCGGAGGAATGGCGCACCACCAGCACGTCCGGGTGCATGGCGTTCAGCGTCATCGCCGTGTCGATCAGCGTCTCGCCCTTCTTCACCGAGGAATTGCCGACCGACATGTTCATCACGTCGGCGCCGAGGCGCTTGCCGGCGAGCTCGAAGGAGGATTGCGTTCGGGTGGAGGCTTCGAAGAACAGGTTGATCTGCGTCAGGCCGCGCAGGGTGGAGGTTTTCTTCTCGCGCTGGCGGGAGATTTTGACCGCCTCATCTGCCCGGTCGAGCAGGTGGGTGATTTCCTGCTCGGTCAGGCCCTTGATGCCGAGAAGGTGGCGATGCGGAAAGAAGTCCATGGGGCTCCGCCTCAATGTCGTGGATACGCGGGGTCTATAGAGTGTCGGTTCCGCGGCGGCAAGGCGAAGAGGGCCTGCATCCGAGCATTCCCACTCTTTTGTGGCCGCCGGGGCGCCGCAGCGCGCAGCGCCCCGTTTCGCCCCGCCGCGACTTGGGATAGAAACCGCTCATGACTCGCGACACCGAACAGAAACTCGCCGATCTCAACCAGCCGCCGCTCTGGTCGGGCATCAACGCCTATCGCTCCGACCCGCTGCTGGTCGACGCCACCGACGCGATGCCGAAGGGGCTGCGCGACGAGTTCGACGCGATCGGCCGTTATGTCACCTCGCCGGAGGCGCAGGAGCTCGCCCGCATGGCGAACGAGGGCGTGCCGAAGCTGCGCACCCACGGGCCGCGCGGCGAGCGTATCGACGTCGTCGATTTCCACCCGGCCTGGCACGCGCTGATGCGCCGCTCCATGGCGAACGGCCTGCATTCCTCGCTCTGGGAGAACGTGCCGGACGAGAAGGGCAGGGCGCACAAGGCGCGCGCCGTGCGCTTCTATCTCACGGCCCAGCTCGAATGCGGGCATCTGTGCCCGCTGACCATGACGAGCGCCTCGGTCGCCGCGCTCTCCGCCTCGCCGCAGGTGCAGCGCGAATGGGGCCGCAAGATCCTGTCGCGCAAGTACGACAGCGCCAACAAGCCGGCCATGCAGAAGAGCGCCGTCACGCTCGGCATGGGCATGACGGAAAAGCAGGGCGGCACCGACGTGCGCGCCAACACCTCCACCGCCGAGCGCGTCGGCGAGGGCATCTATCGCCTCACGGGCCACAAGTGGTTCATGTCCGCGCCGATGAGCGACGGCTTCGTCATGCTGGCGCAGACCCGGGAGGGCATCGGCTGCTTCCTCGTGCCGCGCCTGCTGGAGGACGGCTCGACGAACGGCCTGCGCTTCCAGCGCCTCAAGGACAAGATCGGCAACCGCTCCAACGCCTCGTCGGAGGTCGAGTTCTCCGACACGTTCGGCTTCCTGCTCGGCGCGCCGGATGCCGGCATCCGCACCATCCTCGACATGGTGACGCTGACGCGGCTTGACTGCGCGCTCGCCTCGGCCGGCATCATGCGCGCCTCGCTCGCCGAGGCCGTGCACCATGCGCGCGGCCGCAGCGTCTTCGGCAGGCCGCTGGTCGCCCAGCCGATCATGACGCGCGTGCTCGCCGACATGGCGCTCGACGTCGCCGGCGCCACGGCGCTGTCCTTCCGCCTCGCGGAGGCCTTCGACAAGGCGCGCGACAGCGCGGAGGACGCGGCTTACGCCCGGATCATGACGCCGGTCACGAAATACTGGTGCTGCAAGATCGCCCCGGCGCTCATCTACGAGGCGATGGAGTGCATCGGCGGCAGCGGCTATGTCGAGGAGCGGCCGATCGCGCGGCACTACCGCGAGGCGCCCGTGAACGCGATCTGGGAAGGCTCCGGCAATGTGATGGCGCTCGACCTCATGCGCGTCATGGGCCGGGGCAGGGACCTTTTCGACATCCTCTTCGCCGCCCTTGCCCGCGACCTCGGCCCCGCCGGCAAGAAGACGGTCGACGTGCTGCGCGCCTGCCTGTCGCTCTGCGAGCGCGACGAGGGTGCGGCGCGCATGCTGGTCGAGCAGCTGGCGCTCGCCGCCGGCGCCGCCGAGCTCTACCGCGCCGGGGCCGGCCGCATCGCCGACGCCTTCCTCGAAACGCGCCTTGCCTCCGGCTGGCGCGCGACCTACGGCATGCTCGATTCGCGTTTCGATTCGGCCTATATCGTCGACCTGCTCTATCCGCCGGCGAGATAGGCGGTCGCCGCGAGCACCATCGGAATGGTGAAGAAGGACGCGATCGTCTGGAGCGTCGCGACGGCGGCGTAAAGCGGCGCGTCGCCTCCCATCTGCTTGGCCAGCACATAGCCGTTCATCGCGGTCGGCACGCTCGCGCCCATGGCGATGGTGAGCAGCGGCTCGCCCCGCATGCCGAGCCCATAGGCCGCGCCGGTCATGACGATCGGCATGAAGACGAGCTTCAGCGCGACGGGCAGGAGCGCCAGCGGCCGCGGCTTCAGGGCATCGGCAAGCTTCAGCCCGGCCCCGACCATGATGAGGCCGAAGCTGAGCGAGGTGTCCGCGACCAGCTCCGCCGTGCGCATCAGCGGCTCGTAGATATGGATTCCCAGTAGGTTGATGGCGATGCCGAGCACCGAACCGATGATCATCGGGTTCGTGACGATCTTCTGCGCGAAGGTCTTCAGGCTGCGCGTACCGCCGCCGAACCAGACCAGAAGGGCGATATTGTAGAAATTCAGGGGAATGATGATCAGCGTCGCCACAAGCGCGACGAGGGCGAGGCTGTCCGCGCCGTAGAGCTTTTCGCCGATCGCCAGCGCGATGAAGGCGTTCCAGCGCGTCGAGGTCTGGAAGACGGAGGTGAAGGACGCCGCCGAGACGCCCGCCGCGCGGAAGAGCGGCCAGGCGAGCGCCAGCAGGAGCGCGATGAAGGTCACCGAGCCGATGGAGCCGACCGCGACGTTGACGGCCCCGATGCCGGAAAACTCGGCGTTGGCGAGCGTCGTGAAGAGCAGGCACGGGAACAGCACGAAGAAGCCGAGCTGCTCGAGCCCGTTCCACATGTCGCGGTCGATCTGCCGCCAGCGCTTGAGCAGCGCCCCCAGCACGACCAGCAGGAAGACGGGCAGGATGCTTTCGAAGATGTCGGGCATGGAACCGGATCGGGCGATTGGGACTTCCGCTCATTCCACGCCTTGAAAGGCATGGCAAGTCGCTGGCGGGAGGCAGCCGTGTGGAAATTAACCTTAATGCAGGGTTTGCATTGCACGGAAAGGGTTAACGGGCAAAGGTGCCGTTTACTTGGTGTTAACCATGCGAGCGAGTATCGAGTATGGCCAGGACGGCCCGGATGTCGGTCATGACGACCCTGTTTTCCTTCGCGGCGGTGGATATCGTCGTGCCGCTCATCGTGCTCGTCGCGGGCGTGGCGGTCGGTGAGATGATCTTCGCGGCCGGCGACCTTCTCGCCATGAAGAGGAGGGCGGCATGAAGTGGTTCCTGATTCTGTGGGCAGGTCCCATCGCGCTGCTCGGCAGCTGGTACGGGCTGTCCTACTACGACATGAATTTCGGCATCTTCATGCTGACCCGGGACGCGCACGACCTGGTGTTCCAGATCTACGGCCACATCCTCGGCATTCCGCCGGAGGACCTGCCGCCGCTGGTGCTGCGCGCCATCGCCGTCGACAGCCTTCTCGTGCTCGGCATCCTCGCCTTCCGCCGCCGCAGGCAGATTCTCGCCTGGTGGCAGGCCCGCCGTCAGTCCTCGCCGGCCGCCCTTGCCAGCGACGAGAGCCTGTCGAGCGCGCCCTGAAGGATGAAGGAGGCGGCGGCCGAATCGATGCGCTCGGCCCGCTTCCTGCGCGAGACGTCCATCTCGATCAGCGTGCGCTCCGCCGCCACCGTCGACAGCCGCTCGTCCCAGAAGACGAAGGGAATGTCGGTCTTTTCCGCCATGGAGCGCACGAAGGCCCGCGTCGCCTGGACGCGTGGGCCCGTGCTGCCGTCCATGTTCACCGGCAGGCCGATGACGAAGGCGGCGACCTTCTCCTTCGCCGCGAAGGCGAGCAGCACCTCGGCGTCCCGCGTGAACTTCACGCGTTTGAGCACCGGCCGCGGCGTCGCCAGCCGCCGGCCGAGATCGGAGACGGAAAGGCCGATGGTCTTGGTGCCGAGGTCGAGGCCGGCGATCGGCTGGCCGGGGCCAAGGGTCTGCGCCAGTTCTTCAAGGGTGAGGGTCGCCATTCAAGGCCTCTCAGCGCTTGCGCACGAATTCCGTCCGCAGCACCAGCCCCCTGATGGCCTCGTGCCGGCAGTCGATCTCCTCCGGGTTGTCGGTGAGGCGGATCGACTTGATCACCGTGCCCTGCTTCAGGGTCTGCCCGGCGCCCTTGACCTTGAGGTCCTTGATCAGCACGACCGAGTCGCCGTCGGCAAGCACGTTGCCGCTGGCGTCGCGCACCGTATTCTGCGCGGCCTTTTCCGCCGCGATCTCGGAGGCCGGGCGCCATTCGCCGGTCGCTTCGTCATAGATGTAGTCGTCGTCGCTCATGGCGGGTTTCCTTCAATAAGCCGAAGGCCACGCTTATAACGATCCGGCGGCGGATGGAAACGGCCTTCGCCGCGACTATATTGCCTGCCGAATCCAAACGGGAGAACAGACATGAAAATCACCTGGCTCGGCCACTCCGCCTTCCGCATCGAAACGGCCAAGGCAAAGATCCTGATCGACCCGTTCTTCACCGGCAATCCCGCCTTCGACGGCGCGACCCGCAAGGATGCCGTCGCCGGCCTCACGCATATCCTTCTCACCCACGGCCACGGCGACCATGTCGGCGACACGATCGAGATCGCGAAGGAGACCGGCGCGACCGTGCTCGCCAACGCCGACCTTGCCGCCTGGCTCGGCGCGAAGGGCGTGGAGAAGGTCGATATGGGCAATACCGGCGGAACGGTGCATTTCGACGGCTTTTCCACCACCTTCGTCAACGCGCTGCATTCCTCCGCGCAGATCACCGAGGACGGCATTTCCCATTCGCTCGGCAATGCCAACGGCCTGGTGCTGCACTTCGAGGACGAGCCGACGCTCTACCACATGGGCGACACCGACATCTTCTCCGACATGGCGCTGATCAACGAGCTGCACCAGCCGGAGATCGGCCTCGTGCCGATCGGCGACCGCTTCACCATGGGCGGCGCCGTCGCCGCGCTCGCCTGCCAGCGCTTCTTCAAGTTCGACACCGTCCTTCCCTGCCACTACGGCTCCTTCGGCATCATCGACCAGACGGCGGACCTTTTCGTGAAAGCCATGGACGGCGCGTCCGCGAAGATCGAGGTGCCGAAGCCCGGCGGCTCGGTCTCGCGGTAAGCCCTCCCACACAAGGGCAGGGCGATCGCATATGGAATTCGGCGGGCGCCACCGGCCCCTTCTCCCTGCCGGGGAGAAGGGGAAAGCGGCAACGGCGTGCCATATGATGCCGGCAGGCGGAGGGAGTGTTGCTTCGTTTGCCCGCATTCCCCGTTGCGCCCCTTGGGCTTGGTCAGTATAGCGAAGGGGAAATTTCCTACCGGAGACCATCCATGTCCGTAGATCTGGCCACCGTGAAGCGCGTCGCGCGCCTTGCCCGCATCGCCGTCAGCGAGGAGGAGGCAAGCCGCATGACCGGCGAGCTGAACGGCATCCTCGGCTTCGTCGAGCAGCTTTCCGAGGTGAATGTCGAGGGCGTCGAGCCGATGACCTCCGTCACGCCGATGGAGATGAAGAAGCGCGAGGACGTCGTCACCGACGGCAACAAGGCGGAAGACATCGTCGCCAATGCCCCGGCCTCCGACCGCAACTTCTTCCAGGTTCCGAAGGTCGTCGAGTAACGCCTCCTCCGCCGTCAGAGCCTCCGCTTCCGAAAGTAGTTCCTCCATGACCGACCTCACCCGCCTGACCATTGCCGAAGCCCGCGAAAAGCTCTCCGCCAGGGAGATCACCGCGGTCGAGCTGACGGACGCGTATCTTTCCGCTATCGAAGCGGCGAACCCGGCGATCAACGCCTATGTCGCCGTCACGCCGGAAAAGGCGCGCGACA
This sequence comes from Shinella agrisoli, assembly GCF_046557955.1. Lineage (NCBI taxonomy): Bacteria > Pseudomonadati > Pseudomonadota > Alphaproteobacteria > Hyphomicrobiales > Rhizobiaceae > Shinella > Shinella agrisoli. Next base: position 52,666 of record NZ_JBJIEP010000012.1, read on the forward strand.
TGGCGAAGGCCTCCGATGCCCGCATCGCCGAAGGCAAGGCCGGCGCGCTGGAGGGCATCCCGCTCGGCATCAAGGACCTCTTCGCCACCGAGGGCGTGCACACCCAGGCGGCGAGCCACATCCTCGACGGCTTCAAGCCGCGCTACGAATCGACCGTCACGCAGAACCTCTGGAACGACGGCGCCGTCATGCTCGGCAAGCTCAACATGGACGAGTTCGCCATGGGCTCCTCCAACGAGACCTCCTATTACGGCCCGGTCAAGAACCCGTGGCGCGCCAAGGGCTCCAATGCCGATCTGGTGCCGGGCGGCTCGTCCGGCGGGTCGGCCGCGGCCGTCGCCGCGTTCCTGTGCGCCGGCGCGACCGCGACGGACACCGGCGGCTCGATCCGCCAGCCCGCCGCTTTCACCGGCACCGTCGGCATCAAGCCGACCTACGGCCGCTGCTCGCGCTGGGGCATCGTCGCCTTCGCCTCCTCGCTCGACCAGGCCGGCCCCATCGCCCGCGACGTGCGCGACGCCGCCATCCTCCTCAAATCCATGGCCAGCGTCGACGACAAGGACACGACCTCCGTCGACCTGCCGGTGCCGGACTACGAAGCCGCGCTCGGCCAGTCGCTGAAGGGCATGCGCATCGGCATTCCGCGCGAATACCGCGTCGACGGCATGCCCGACGAGATCGAGGCGCTCTGGCAGCAGGGCATCGCCTGGCTGAAGGATGCCGGCGCCGACGTCGTCGACATCACGCTGCCGCACACGAAATACGCCCTGCCGGCCTATTACATCGTCGCCCCGGCCGAAGCCTCCTCGAACCTCGCCCGCTACGACGGCGTGCGCTACGGCCTGCGCGTCGACGGCAAGGACATTGTCGACATGTACGAGAAGACGCGCGCCGCCGGCTTCGGCGCCGAGGTCAAGCGCCGCATCATGATCGGCACCTACGTGCTGTCGGCCGGCTACTACGACGCCTATTACCTGCGCGCCCAGAAGGTGCGCACGCTCATCAAGCGCGACTTCGAGCTCGCCTTCAACGCCGGCGTCGACGCGATCCTGACGCCCGCCACGCCGTCGTCCGCCTTCGGCATCGCCGACGAGGACCTCGCCGCCGATCCGGTGAAGATGTACCTCAACGACATCTTCACGGTGACGGTGAACATGGCCGGCCTTCCGGGCCTCTCCGTCCCCGCCGGCCTAGACCACAAGGGCCTGCCCCTCGGCCTCCAGCTGATCGGCAAGCCCTTCGAGGAGGAAACGCTTTTCAAGACGGCCCACGTCATCGAAAAGGCGGCGGGCCGCTTCGCGCCGGCGAAATGGTGGTGAGCGGCGCATAGCGCCCGCCGAGTCGATCAGCCCGCCCGTCGGAGTGTGACGCTACGGCAACACCTGCCGCAGCGTGAGCCTGTGCGCGGCTTTTTCGTCTTGATCCCGCATCGCCATGAGAATAAACGCGCCCTCCCGGTCGTTCAGCCGGTGCGGATGTCAACGGATGGAGTTTTCCCGCTCCTCCCGCGCGAGGCGGCCCTGCCGCCGTCGTGTACGGATGCCGCGCCGAGAAGACTGGTATTGCGGACCTAGCTCAGTGGCAGAGCACCGGACATTCGTCCGGAGGTCGCGGGTTCGATTCCCGCTGTCTGCTCCATTGGATAGCTCAGTGGTAGAGCATCAGACCGTTAATCTGACTGTGGAAGGTTCGAATCCTTCTCCAAACAGCCTTCACGCTGTCTCTTATCCGGTCCGGGGACCGGACTGCGGACGGTGGACCGGGGGCGGGCCGCAAGGCTCCCTCTCCGGAAAGCCCGACGCCGGACGTTCGCGGTCCGGTTGCCGGTGACGATCAAGCCGCCTTTCGGCCAGCGACGGAGCCACGGCTCCCGAGCCCGCCCAAGGGCTGTGCGGTCCGCTCCCGGAAACCCGCCGCCGATGGCCGTCAACCGGTTCCCGGATCCATATCGAATACCCCGCCCGCACGTTCCCCGGGCGATCCGGGTTCCCCAGGGAACTGATGATGAAAGGACGATCGGTTCATGACGTAGCGTATGACCGAAGGAGCAGAACAATGACGATGTTTCTCGATATGATCCTGGGACGCAAGCGCGTCCTCGTGAAGGCCAACGAACGGGTGCTCGCCCTCTACAAGGGAGAGATCCTCGGCATTTTCGGCGCGGGCGAGCACAGCCTGCCGAACCGCCGCCGCATGCTGGAGCTGGAGCGCCACGACGTGAACCGGCCGGTCTTCGTTTCGGCCTACGAGAAGCCGTTGTTCGACACGCTCCCGCAGGTCGCGCAGCGTGAACTGACGGTCATCCGCACGAACGCCCGCGAAATCTCGGTCGTCGAGCGCGACGGCGAGCTTCACGCGGTGCTGGCGCCGAACCAGAAGCTCGTGGTCTGGAACGCGGCCGGTCCGTGGACCGAGACGCGCGTCGACCTTGCCGAGCGGCTCGACGTCGAACCGGAGCTGATGCGCCGGCTGACGCGGGCCCGCCGCACGGAGCTGGCGACGGCCTTCGTCGTCAGCGACGGCCAGGTCGGCCTGCTCTTCGTCGACGGAACGCACCAGCGCATGCTGGAGCCGGGCCTCCACGCCTTCTGGAACGTCGGCAAGACGATCCAGGTGCGTGTGGTCGACCTGAAGCGCCAGTCGCTCGACGTGACCGGCCAGGAACTGCTCACCCGGGACAAGGTGACGATCCGGGTGAACATCTCGGCCGAATACCGCGTCGTCGACCCGCTGACGGCGGTCTCGCAGGTGAAGGACTTTGCGGACGCCCTCTACCGGGCGCTGCAGTTCGCCTTCCGCCAGACGCTCGGCACGCTGACGCTCGACCAGGTCCTCGAGCGCAAGGTGACGGTCAACGCGGAGGCCGCCGGGAAGGTGCGGGCCGACATGGCGGCCATCGGCATCGAGGTTTCGGCCATCGAGCTCAAGGACGTGATCCTGCCGGGCGAGATGCGCGATATCCTCAACCAGGTCGTGGCTGCCGAGAAGCAGGCCGAGGCCAACGTCATCCGCCGCCGCGAGGAGACGAACGCCACCCGTTCGCTCCTCAACACGGCGAAGGTGATGGCGGAAAACCCGGTGATGCTGCGGCTGAAGGAGCTCGAGGCCCTGGAAGCCATCGCCGGGAAGGTCGAGCGCCTGACTATCCACAACGGTACGGCGGGCTTGATGAACGACCTCGTCCAGCTCCGCGACAAGTGAGAGGACCGCCCGGCCGGCAGGCCGGGCGGTTCCGCTTTACCCCTTCCTCCCCATCATCTTCGTGGATAGACTTCCGCATCCCTCGCCAACGGCATTCCGCGATGCTTTCATGGCGGCGGAGAGGGCTTTCGCATGATCGCTGTCCGCAATGCCCGTGAAGAGGATGTTCCGGCCCTGGTCGAGATCGGCGTCAGGGCCTGGGAGCTGGCTGTCTTCGGCGTGGCCGACCTCCAGGTGCGGAGCGATCACGCCCGCAATGCCTTCGAGCAGTTTCTCGCCGGCCACTGGCTGCGGGTAAGCGTCGCCGAATGCGACGGCGTGCTTGCCGGCTGGGCATCGCGCGAGGCGCTGGACGACGAGATCAGCGATCTCTGGATCGATCCGCCGCATCAGAGGAGGGGGATCGGTTCCGCCCTGCTCGCCGCGATGGAGGCGGAGGTCGTCGCGGCCGGTTTCGAGGCGGCGCGTCTCCAGACCCATGCCCGCAACATCGTTGCTGTCGGCTTCTTCCAGAAGCACGGCTATGCGGTGAACTGGCTTTCGGTCGACTATTCGCCGCGCCTCGACCGGGACGTCGAATCGGTCGGCCTGCGCCGGCAGCTCGTTGCGGATGAGCCCGCCGGCTACGGGCCGGACGGGTTTTAGGGTCTGTCCTCGATCTGCATGAGGCGGGGGAGGCGGGCCTTCGCCGCGCCTCCCCCGCTTTCACTGGTTGTCGAGCTGGGAGCGAACCAGCTTGAGGCCCCGTTCGGTGATGCGGTAGGGCCTGCCGCCGGAGGAGGCGATGCACCGCCGGCGCTTCAGCTTGCGGAAGAGGTCGATGTCGAGCCCGCCGGCCCGCCAGCCGTCCCGCGTGATGCAGGCGACGGCCACGATCTTCTTCGCTTCGTCTTTTTCGATGTCGATCCTGCCGCCCTGGGCGAGCAGGTGGAGGATGCGCTGTTCGGCGCGGGAAATGTCCATAGTCCTGGAATGTCCGTCTGGCGTTCGGATGAACGCGAAAAAACGTTCCGCCACCGGCAGGTGGCAGGGCTCATCGTTTTTTCCGACCCTGCACGCAAGCTGTTGCGGGCAGGGTCCTCAGCGGGTCTGCGACAGGTTGGACATCAAGACTCCATTGGAGGATGTCCTCTAGATAACGAGGGCGCTCCTGGAGGTCAATGCGCCGGCCAGATCAGCGAATGGTGCAGGAAGACGCCGGTCTTCACGCCGTTGGCCGAGGCGAGCGAGATGTTGGCCGCGCCGAGCGCGATGTCGCCCGCCGCATAGAGGCCGGGCAGCGAGGTCTGGCCGGTGTCGTCCGTATGGAGGATGTTGCCGACCGGCGTTTCCTTCAGCGCCAGGCCGCGGTCCGCCGGGATCGCGCTGCGCACCTGCGCCTCCGGCATGACGAACAGCGCCTTGACCAGCGTCGGAATGCCGGGGCCGGTCTCGACGGAGAGCATGCCGTCCGGGCCGTCGGAAATGGCGGTGACGCGGCCGGGCCGGAGCTTCACACCGCGTGCCGCCAGCACGGCGAGGGACTCTTCGTCCGGCTCCGGCACCGTATTGGTGAAGAGCGTGACATCGCCCCAGTCCGCGACCACCGCCGCGAACCTTGCCGCTTCCGCCGTGCGCGCCAGCACGCCCACCGGCCCGCCGCCGACCTCGTAGCCGTGGCAGTAGGGGCAATGCAGCACCGTCCTGCCCCAGCGCTCCGCAAGGCCGGGAATGGCCGGCAGCCGGTCCTCGAAGCCGGTGGCCAGCAGCACGCGGCGCGCGCCGATCCGCCCGCCGTCGCCGGTGACGACGCAAAAGGCGTCCTTCTCGCCGTCCAGCCGCTCGGCGGGCACGTCGCGGAAGGTGACGGTCCCGTAGGCGGCAAGCTGGCGGCGGGCATCGGCGAGGATTTCGCGGCCCGGCCGGCCGTCCTGCGCGAGGAAACCGTGCGAATGCGCGGCGAAGCGGTTGCGCGGCTCGCCGGTGTCCACGATTGTGACGCGGCGGCGGGCGCGGGCGAGTTGCAGGGCGGCGGAAAGGCCGGCAAAGCCCCCGCCGATGATGACGGCATCTTCGGTCATGGTTCATCCTTTCTGGGCAGGCGGCATCGTTCGCCCGGCGGGTGCCGGTCGTTCGATGCGGGTATTCGGGCGGCTGTCGTTTAGCCGGTGTCGGCGCGGGCGCGTTTCGCCGCTGCCGCGGCGCGGAAATCGTCGGCGAGATCGGCGAGCGTCGTGCCGGCGAAGCGCGCCATCAGGATCGCTTCCGCATCCTTGAGCGCGTCGCCGATCACCCGGTTGACGGACTGCTCGACCACGCAGCCCGGCATCTCCGTCGCCGGGCCGATCTGGAAGACGATCGGCTCGCCGAGCGCGTTATAGATGTCGAGCAGCGAAATCTCGGCGAGCGGCCGGGCGAAATGCCAGCCGCCGCCATGGCCGCGGCCGGATTGCACGATGCCGGCCTCGCGAAGCCCGGCCATGGTGCGCCGGACAACGACGGCGTTGGTGTCGAGGCAGAGCGCAAGGTCTTCCGAGGTCATCGGCGCCTCGCGTTCAGCCATGTGCATGAGTGCGTGAAGCACGGCGGAAAGGCGGCTGTTTCTTTTCATGTAACAATAATAGTTACGATTCCTGCCGGCTGTCAAGTTCGCCGGCCGGAAGAGCGCCGGCGGATGCGGCAAAGCCTTGCACCGGCCGGCCATATGTTCTACCGAGGCAGGCAAATCGAGGCTTTCCGCAAAGAGCATTCCATGACCATCGTCGACGTCCGCACCCCCGACCCGAAACGCTTGATCCCCGGCGCCACCGGCGACTGGGAAGTCATCATCGGCATGGAGGTGCACGCCCAGGTCCTCTCCAATTCCAAGCTCTTCTCCGGCGCGTCGACCGAATTCGGCAAGGCGCCGAACGCCAATGTCTCGCTCGTCGATGCCGCCATGCCGGGCATGCTGCCGGTCATCAACATCGAATGCGTCAGGCAGGCGGTGCGCACCGGCCTCGGCCTCAAGGCGGAGATCAATCACCGCTCGGTCTTCGACCGCAAGAACTACTTCTATCCGGACCTGCCGCAGGGCTACCAGATCTCGCAGTACAAGGACCCGATCGTCGGCGAGGGCAAGATCACCATCTCGCTCGGCCCGGACCGCCAGGGCAATTTCGAGGACATCGAGATCGGCATCGAGCGCCTGCATCTGGAGCAGGACGCCGGCAAGTCGATGCACGACCAGCATCCGACCATGTCCTATGTCGACCTCAACCGCTCGGGCGTCGCGCTGATGGAGATCGTCTCCAAGCCGGACATGCGCTCGTCCGACGAGGCGAAGGCCTACATGACGAAGCTGCGCTCCATCGTGCGCTATCTCGGCACCTGCGACGGCAACATGGACGAGGGCTCCATGCGCGCCGACGTCAACGTCTCCGTGCGCCGTCCGGGCGAACCCTTCGGCACGCGCTGCGAGATCAAGAACGTCAACTCCATCCGCTTCATCGGCCAGGCGATCGAATACGAGGCCCGCCGCCAGATCGGCATCCTGGAGGACGGCGGCACGATCGACCAGGAGACCCGCCTCTTCGACCCGAACAAGGGCGAGACGCGCTCCATGCGCTCGAAGGAAGACGCGCACGACTACCGTTACTTCCCCGATCCGGACCTCCTGCCGCTGGAGTTCGACAACGAATTCGTCGGCCAGCTTCTGGCGGACCTGCCGGAACTGCCGGACGACAAGAAGGTGCGCTTCGTCAAGGACCTCGGCCTTTCGGTCTACGATGCCTCGGTGCTCGTCTCCGAAAAGGCGATCGCCGACTATTACGAGGCGGTGGCCGCCGGCCGCGACGGCAAGATCGCCGCCAACTGGGTCATCAACGACCTCCTGGGCGCCTTGAACAAGGCCGGCAAGGACATTGAAGATACGCCGGTTTCTCCGGCACAGCTCGGGCAAATCATCGACCTCATCAAGGACGGCACGATCTCCGGCAAGATCGCCAAGGACCTCTTCGAGATCGTCTGGAACGAGGGCGGCGATCCGGCGGAAATCGTCGAGGCGCGCGGCCTCAAGCAGGTGACGGATACCGGCGCGATCGAGAAGGCCGTGGACGAGATCATCGCCGCCAATCCCGACCAGGTCGAGAAGGTCAAGGCCAAGCCCACGCTCGCCGGCTGGTTCGTCGGCCAGGTGATGAAGGCGACGGGCGGCAAGGCCAACCCGCAGGCCGTGCAGGCCCTCGTCAAGGCCAAGCTCGGCCTGGAGGAGTAACCCCCCATGTTCTTCGTCCGCACGGCCTCCGAGCGCGACCTGGCGAAGGTCAGCGCGCTTTTGGCCGAGACGTGGCATGCGACCTACGACGCGCTCTACGGCGCCGACAAGGTGAGCGCGATCACCGCGCGCTGGCATTCCCTGCCGGCGCTCAAAAGCCGGCTGGAGCGCAAGGACAGCGAGTTCGTCGTCGCCGACAACGGCAGGGAACTGGCCGGCATGGGTTATGTGGCCATGTCCAGGGACCGGCCGGAGACGGCGCTGCTGCACCAGCTCTACGTGCTGCCGCGCTACCAGCGGCAGGGCATCGGCCGCGACATGTTCGCCGAGCTCGAAACCTGCTTTCCCGATGCCAAGGCCATGTTTCTGGAGGTCGATCCGCGCAACGACGCGGCGGTCGCCTTCTACCGCGCGCACGGCTTCGTGAAGGTCGGCGAGGCGAAGCATACGGCGGATGACGTTTCCGGCGTGCCGCTGCATGTCTACGAGAAGCCGCTCGACGGCTGACCGCGGCGAAAAGCGTCATGCGAAGGTGCGGGAAATGCTGGACATTCCGGCCTCTCCGCGCCATAAGCGGAAGAAATATCAGTCTCGGGCCGCGCGTGCGGCACGGCCCTGCCAAGGACGCCAGCCAATGAGCCTTCTCAAGCAGATTTTCACCTGGTGGAACGGTCAGACGATCGGCACCCGCTTTCACACCTGGCGCTTCGGCACCAGGGTGGGTGAGGACGAGTTCGGCAACGTCTATTACCAGGGCGGCAAGGATTCCGAAGGCCGTACGCGCCGCTGGGTGATCTACAACGGCTATGCCGAGGCTTCCGCCATTCCGGCGGGCTGGCACGGCTGGATGCACCACCGCACGGACGTTTCCCCCGCCGACGAGGAGTACAAGGCGCGCGAATGGCAGAAGCCGCACCGCCCGAATCCGACCGGCACGGCCCAGGCCTATCGCCCGCCGGGCTCGCTTGCCGCTGCCGGCGAGCGTCCGCGCGTGACCGGCGACTACGATGCCTGGACACCGGGCAACTGATACCGATTTGGCCACATTTCGCCGGTAGCTCGAAGCGTCCGGCGAGGCGCCGGAGCGGATACCAGGAGACGGCATTCATGACAGTCGGGTTTTCACGGGCAAACGCCGGATGGCGGTTCCTCCCGGTCGCGCTTGCAGCGGCGGCCGCAGGCTTGGCCATGGCACCCGTGGCGGCCAAGGCCGCGCGCATCGAGAACCCGGTCGCCGTCTTCTCCGGCATCGACAAGATCACCGGCCGCATCACCAGTTTCGACGTCTATATCGGCGAGACCGTGCAGTTCGGCGCGCTGCAGGTGACGCCGAAGGTCTGCTACAGCCGCGACGACACCGAGGCGCAGAAGATCACCTCCTTCGTCGAGGTCGACGAGATCACGCTCGACAGGAAAATCCGCCGCATCTTCACCGGCTGGATGTTCGCCGACAGCCCGGGCCTCAACGCCGTCGAGCACGCCGTCTACGACGTCTGGCTGACGGAATGCAAGACGAAGTCCGACGTCCCGCCGCCTGAGGACGCGGAGGCGAAGGCGCAGTAGGGCCGCTTTCCGCGAACGCTGCGTCCTCGTGGATCCTCGGGTCAAGCAACCGTGGAGTTATGGTTTGAAGGCTGGGTCTGTTCTTGCGATGGCGTTTAGGATCG